>SKTQ01000165.1 GCA_007122505.1 Bacteroidales bacterium
AGCTCCAGTCTTCTTTCTTTCCAGATATTTTCAAAAGTTGCCGGTACTGATTCCAGACCTACCCTTGCCCTGACCCTGTCAAGGTATTCCTGTTTGTTTGGGCTGTCGAGTTCAGCGGCCATCAATAAAACGTCAGAAAAGCGAATCACGCGGAAGTTGGCTTTACGGTTCAGCTCAAACTGTCCTGCGCCACCCCAGTGTTCTGCATCCGAGGTATATTTTCTTGAAAAATATCCTGTATGCTGATAACCTTTGGTCAGGCTACCATCTAAATCTTCCTCAAGAAGTATGGTGTGTTCAAAACGGGGGTCACCTTCCATAAATTCGGCAAGTTTATGGTTTACGGTAGCAAAGCTCCAGCCTCTGTTCCAGTTGGTGGAACCGGTGACCCTTGGTCCTTGCATCTGTGCCGCCAGGTTTCCGGCTCCTCCTCGCGGGTAACCCCAGTCCCACCATGTAGGCGAGTCGCCGTGTGCAATCTCGAAAACCGATTCTACACCAAACTCACCCACAAGACTAAAGTTATGGGAGTAATCATCCAGGAGGTCGTGGCCACTATTGGCAATCAAGTCTTCCAGCTCGGCAAGCACATAAGCCCGGTTAACTGTTGTGCCGCCTGCATCCAGTTCGGCACCGTAAACACCGTTGTAGAACAGATATACCCTGGCCAGCAATCCTTGTGCAGCCCATTTTGTGATTCTGCCTGTTTCAGCTGCAGGAACTGATTCCGGCAGATCGGCAATGGCTTCTACGAGATCCAGGGCGATTTGATCATATACCTCTTTGGGTGTATTCTGCTCCTGGCTGTATTCTGATGGGCCCGTCAGTGTTCTTGTCAGCAGGGGAATGTTTTCGAAGAAACGAACCTGCTCAAAATAAAAGTAAGCCCGCATGAATTTCACTTCGGCGATTGTACGCTCTTTAAAGCTGTCGGACGCATCGATCCCATCGATGATTTCCAGGTACAGATTTGCCCTGTAAATACCGATATAATTACGTATCCAGGTTGCATGCACAACCGGATTGGCTGCAGGGATATTGTGGATGCTCAACTGGTTAAAATTCAGTCCGTCATTGGCATCAGACCCACCGCCAAAAGCATCATCGGAAAGTACATCGGCCACAGTTACGAAAGGAGCCCAGCTTACACCCGGAGTGGACATATAGGTGAGTACATCATAAACAGCTACCAGTGCCTGGAAAGCATCTTCTTCCGTTTGATAAAAGTTCGTGCTAACCACTTGGTCCAGAGGCTCAAGGTCAAGAAAATCTTCGTTGCAGCCAAATAAGAGAATGGCAACGAGAAAGGCTTGTAATGATTTGATAAATATGTTTTTCATGACTATTTTCTTGTTATTGTTAGAAAGTGATGCTTGTACCCAGGCGGAAAGTTCTGGCCTGTGGATATATACCCCGGTCAATACCGATGTCGAATGAACTCAGTGCTCCGATCTCGGGATCAGCTCCTGTATATCTTGTGAGTGTGAACAAGTTTTCAGCTGAAACATACACCCGCCAGGTTCTCGCATTGATTCTGTTCAGTACCCTTGCAGGTATTGTATATCCGATCTGGATGTTTTTCAGCCTTAAGAAGGAAGCATCTTCAACATAAAGGTCTGATATCCTGTTGTTCTGGTTGGTATCACTAAATGTGAAACGGGGAATGGTGTTGGATGTACCTTCGCCTGTCCAGCGATCCAGCATATCAGTGGAAAGGTTGGTGTTGATCAGGTCGCGTCTCCTGATACCATTGAAAACATCATTTCCATAAGTTCCAATGATTAGGAAGCCAAGATCGAACTGTTTGTACTCAAAATTTCCACTCATACCAAATGTCCAATCCGGCATGGGTTTGCCGATCATGGTACGGTCGTTGGCGTTAATTACACCATCACCGTTAACATCAACAAAGCGAACATCTCCGGGTTGCGCATTGGGTTGAAGCAGCTTACCGTCTCTGTTGACGTGCTGGTAAACCTCATTCCAGTTTTGGAATATTCCGTCGGTAACATAACCATAGAAATAGGCTATGGGCAATCCCAATTCGGTGCGTGTAACCATACCTGCCACTGCCCAGTTTGCACCAGGTAGTACACCTTCTGCATTTCCGATTTTAGTCATCTCATTTTTGTTGTATGCGGCATTGATACCGAGCGAATAGCGAAAGTCCGGTCTGAAATGACGCCAGTTAAGCGACATTTCCACACCTCTGTTTTCCACGCTTCCAACATTGGCAACCGGCGGGTCATTGCCCACATGTCCCGGAATGGGTATCACCTCAAGCAAACCTCTGGTAGTTTTTACGTAATAGTCAACGGTACCGGTCAGGCGGTTGTCGTAAGCCCCGAAGTCAATGGCAATATCGATCTGTTCAGATTCCTCCCAGCGGATATCCCGGTTAGCAATGAAGGATGGTGAAGCTCCGAATGCTCTTCCGCCACCAAAGATATAGCCTCTGCTTCTGTCGATGGTGGAAATGAATTGATAATTACCAATTTCCTGGTTACCGTTGATACCCCAGGATGCCCTTAATTTCACCACCTCCAGGGGTCCCAGTGACGGGAAGAAATTTTCTTCGCTGATCATCCAGGTAACACCAAAGGAAGGGAAAGTACCAAAGCGGTTATTTGGGCCGAATTTGGAAGAACCATCACGGCGCACGGTGGCATCAAAAGCATATCTGGCCAGGTAGTTGTAGGAAACACGGCCAAACACTGAGAGAAGAGCTTCGTGATAGGCACCTCCGAACGCTTGCCAAACGGTATCCGTGGCCATATTCAGATAAACATGGTCAGGATTGCTTACATCCACATCGGCGTTAAAGCCATAAAGGTTTTCAAAATTTGTTTTGCTGGCGGTTGTACCAATAAGTGCTGTAAAGTTATGGTCGTCAATTTGCCTGGTATAGTTGAGGGTGTTTTCGAACTGCCAGGTATAATACCTGTCAATGTTTTTCTGCACGGAAGTTTTCTCCAGATTGTACTGGGCGCCGTTCAGATAAAACAAGGGTTGATGAGAGTCACCAAGCACATAGGCCAAATCGATACCCAAAGATGTTCTGAACCTCAGATTCTCAAGCGGTTCAAGCTCTCCAAAAACATTTCCCACAATTTTATCTACGCGGGTTTCACCTGTTTGAATTTCCAGCAATGCCAGTGGGTTTACAATTTCCGCACCTATGTGTTCTGAAATGCCATATATTCTTCCGTTACCGTTGGTTACAACAGGTTGATTGGAATAAGGTGGCTGTGCAAGTATGGCTTCATCATCCTGAAATACGGGTGTCAGTGGGTCAATATTTAAGGCGCTGCTGTACGCGGCATTAAAAGACGCATTGGAAGCGATACCTCTTCTGATGATATGAGAATATGCCAGGTTGTTTCCGAAACGGATAAAGTCATTCACCTGGTGACGTGTATTCAGCCTTGCTGTTATGCGGTCAAACTGTGATTTGTCTCCACCGATAATCCCCTGTTGCGTAAAGTAAGAAAGAGAGGAGGCATAAGTTGATCGTTCTGAGCCACCGCTTATTGAGAGTTCATGGTTTGCAATGGGGGCGTTGCTTTCAAACAGCTCTTTTTGCCAGTTGGTATTGTGCAATGGTATTTCGTTTGGGTCAAAAGGTTCAGTTTGATTGGCATTTCTTGCACCTTCATTCATCATCATCATGTATTGCTCAGCATCAAGCACATCGACAAACCGGGCAACATTTTGAATACCTTGATAATAGGCGTAACTTAAGCTTATATCGCCTTCCCTGCCGCTTTTTGTTGTAATCAGTACAACACCATTGGCCGCCCGTGCACCATATATGGCTGCAGAGGCCGCGTCTTTCAGTACGTCAATAGACTCAATATCTCCGGGGTTCAGAAAATCGATGCCGCTTACGACCATTCCATCTACGACGTAGAGCGGTTCGGCATTACCTGTTGTTCCTGCGCCTCTGATGCGCACAGTAGGTGCCTCGCCCGGCTGCCCTGAGAGATTGGTAACCAGTACACCGGCTGCTCTTCCCTGCATGGCTTGCTCTACACGTAGTACCGGCGTTGATGTGATCTCGTCGGCATCAACACTGGCAATGGCCCCGGTAACAACTTTTTTCTGTTGGGTACCATAACCGACCACCACAAATTCTTCAAAGGTGGTTACATCCGGTTCCAATTGAATGTTCCGGACAATCGTTTCACCGGATGTGATGGTGATCTCAACTTCAAAGGGCCTGTAACCCACGAAGCTGAATGAGATTACATGGGTTCCGGCGCTCACATTCAGCCGGTAATCTCCGTCAATGCCGGTTACAGTTCCCTGGGTGGTACCTTTCAGCATGACGGTGGCTCCCGGCAGTGTTTCGCCGGAAATCCGGTCAGACACGATGCCCTCAACAGTTTGAGCATTTAGCAGACCGGCATTGATGATCCCGGGGATCAACAATAATAGAAAAAGAAATGTTCTTTTCATTTGTTTTTAATTTTGTAACTATTTGTTGTTTAAGCTTTTATGATTTATTTTAAGCTGCCTTACAGGGCGCTAGTGGGGGCTTGCCCGCATTTACCCAGGGCGTTGCCACTGGGTTGAATTAATTTGCCCTTCAGGGCGTTCCCTTTACCGCCGCGAATCCTCCCAGCTTCTCAGTTGTCAAACCCCATCTCTCAGTCTCTAAAGTCCCTTAAGTCTCTTAAGTCCCTTAAGTCTCTTAAGTCCCTTAAGTCTCTTAAGTCTCTTAAGTCTCTTAAGTCTCTTAAGCCTCCCAGCTCCCAGCTCCCAGCTCTCATAATCATCCCTTCTGTGTGTCAAAAAATCCTGTAATTGACGTTTCATGTTTATTGTTTTGAAGGGTTGTTTTTTGCTGCTATATCATTTAGCCTTATATTCAGATTTGCTGAAAAACGCGTACATAGTCCACACGCATTTGCTGAGGAAATACTGTAGTTGCATCGGGGTTGCCCGGCCAGTTGCCACCCACGGCAACATTGAAAATGAAGAAAAACTCCTGGTGAAACTCTGTCATATGGCTGGGTGTAATGTCGATCTGGTAGAATTGAATATCATTGACAAACCATGTAATTGAATGTTCGTTCCATATAATACTAAATACATGGTATTCATCTCCGAAAGTACCGGATGGCAAAGTGTATGACCCGCCTGATTGCACATGTCCGTTCAGATCCCAGTGTAGTGTGCCGTGCACGGTATTCTCTCTTCCATTGCCTCCTACCATTTCCATGATGTCAATTTCACCGCATTTGGGCCATCCCACGGAAGTGATATCATTACCAAGCATCCACAGCGCCGGCCAAATACCTTGTCCGGCGGGAAGTAAAGCCCTGATGTCTATGCGACCGTACTGGAAAGATTGTTTGCCTTGCGTTTTCATCCTGGTGGAAGTGTATTGCCGGTTGCCAAAGTTTTCGTGTCTGGCTTCGATGGTTAGGATACCATCTTCAACCCATGCATTTTGCTCGCGGTAGTACTGGAGTTCATTGTTACCCCATCCACATAGATTTGGGCACCCGTCGCCTATTTCAAAAACCCAGTTTTGGGAATTGATGGTGTTGCCTTCAAATTCGTCGTGCCAGACAAGCTCCCATCCGTCATAATGCAGGGGAGTGGTATAACCCTGATCAGGAGATACATCCTGACCGCCTATCACAATGGTAACAGGTATGACTCTGCGCAGGTATCTGCCGGAGGCCCCGTAAGCCCTTACGTCCAGCTCATACGTGCCCGGCTGGATAAACTGATATGTAAATGTCCCGGTGATATTGGTTTCAACAGGTTCATCAACGGCGCCAACGCGCAATTGATATTCAACGGCATAATCGGCAGTTGCCTGGATAAAGACATAGCCGCTGCCATCGTCTGCGATTTCAACATCCACCACCAGATTCGCAGGATCTTCCGTATTTATGAGGTCGTCATTCTCACATGCCGGCATCACCAGCATAGTCATCACAGTCAGACATAAATATCCCATAAAGCGATATACAGGCATGGTTCTATGATACAGTTTGAAAATGGCCGGCTTTTGCCGGCCATTTTCAAAGGGTTATGACTAATCGAAAATAAAGTTTCGGATATAGAAGGTTCCTGGATCTGGGTGTCCGGCACCACCAATGGAGATGGCAAAGAAGTTTAGATCGCCACGCTCGAGCGGGTTACCGTCAGGTATTCCGGGCCCACTGGTGGGCTCAGCTAACTGGAAGGTCCAGGTTTGCCACTCATCGAGGACAACGTCATCAGGATTTACATCATACTGCAGGTGATGGTTCCACCATTCTGCGTTATCATGCGAATTTGCAATAACGATGGCAATGTCTTTTGTCAGACCGCCAGAAAAATCATTATCACTGGGAATATATACATCAAGGGAAACAGTGGTAAAGTTGTCAAACTGGATATAGTACTCGGTGGCAAACTGAAGTTCCTGCCATTCCGTAGCAACCCTGTGATACTGCCCTACCTTTACTCCGTCAGGATCAGCAGGATCATCCACACCAACAGTAAGTTCAACAGTTGATTCGGTTGGTACAAGGATTTGGACATCCTCTTCACTTGTTGACGCAAAAGTATTGAACATTTCTGTGGGTGTTAATTCATCCAGCGGATCTATCGGATCTACCTCTTCCACCACATCAGGCTCCTGAGAAGGATCATGGTAATGTGCATAGGAGAATGACCATACACCCCAGTCGTAGATAAAGAGTACGTGCATGTAGTCATATCCATCGTGCTCTTCGATGTCGATTTTGAAAGACACACTGCTTTGTGGAACAGTTACTTCGCCGTTGGTGCCTACCTTTACAATTCCAATCCAGGCACCTAATCCTGTCAGCGTAACGGTATTTGTGCTTGCGTCAAACTCAAAAGAATGGGTGCCACCCAGCCATGGTGTGAGGTCTTCTCCTTCGGGGCCGTACATATTGGCAGGAATTGCCTCGATGCACTCACCCACGAGGTCTTCATGGAAAACACCACCTTCAGCCCACATATATCCTTTGTCATCAAATACATAATCACCATTTCTGTGGAAGGTAAACTCGTGAAAATATTTGCAAGGCCTGCTACCGTCGTTTTCCAGAAACCACCAATCCCTCGGATTGTCAACACTTGGGCCTACGCCCATGCTGGTTCCGACACGGTACAATTTCCATGTTTTTGAAGTTTCACCAGCCAGAAGTGTGAGCGCTTCAAAGGGATCCTGAATCTCAATGATCTCTGAAAAACTTCTGCTCACCCCGTCGCTGTTGGTAGCAGTAAGTACCACCTCATACTCGCCGGGTCCGTCATAAGTGTGTATGGGATTTTCCTCTGTTGAGGTGTTGCCGTCGCCGAAGTCCCAGTTGTAGGTTTCGGCATTCTGGGAGAAGTTCATGAAGATAACCGTTAAATAGTTATCTTCGCTAATTTCATACTGGAAGCTCGCAATGGGGTCCTCTGCCGGATCATCATCCTTGCTGCATGATGCCAGGGCAAAGAAGGCAAAAACGCCAATGAGCAAAAAGGCCTGCATGAAATGCTTTTTTGTGCTGCTCTTTTTCATAATCATGTTTTTTTTGGTTGGTAAAAATAGTTGTGAAACGAGAAAATTTTGAATGAAAGTCATTTGATGCAGCAAACATAAATTCAAATCATGTGTATTACAAATATTTATATACAGCAACATTACAACAGGCGTTTTTTTCACTACATCATGACTACATCATGCTTTTTTTAATGCTTTGAAAAACAATTAAATAATAATCATGCCTGTTGAATATTGGTTTCTCTTTGCCATAATATTCACGGATACTTTGTTTCGCGTAATGTGGGGATTGTTAAAAGGAGATGAGGTAATCTGTCAGGTTCTCATTGGACTCGAGTTTCAACTTTTTTCTAAGTCTGTAACGGCTGATTTCCACACCCCGCACGGAAATATTCATAAGCGGTGCAATTTCCTTTGTGGAAAGATTCATCCGAAGATAAGCGCACAAACGCAACTCTTTCGGGGATAAATCGCCATAAGCCGACTTTAAGCGGGCGATAAAATCCTGGTGAACTTCATCGAAATAGTTGTCAAAAAGTTCCCAGTGCTTTTCGTTGCGGAGCTCTTTGTGAATTTTTTTCAGCAGACCCTGGATGTTGTGTTTTTCGGGGTTGTCATCAGGGATATTTCTGAGCATTTTACCAAGATCACATTTGAGGGCTGTGAGGGTCCTGTTTTTTTGAATAAGGTGCATGGTGGCATTCGCAAGCTCCTTGTTTTTATGCTGCATTTCGCTCGTCAGACTCTCATTTCGCAGGTGCATGATCTCTTTTTCGCTCAGAGCGGTTTGCTCCCTGAATATCTGTTCACGTCGCGCCAACCGTTTTTCATGCCTGATTTTTTCCCTGAGGCGAATTTTGAGCATTCTTCTCCTCACCATGTAAATATTTCCAAGAATGATCAGCAAAATGATCACACTATATATGATATAGGCGGTTACTGATCTCAGAAAAGGAGGCTCGACCCGGAAGTGAAATGCACCAACGGGGGTTTCTGTTCCAAAAGGATTGCGTGCCTTGACTTTAAAGATATATTCGCCTTCACGCAGGTTGGTATATTCTTTAAAGTTTAAGTCATTCCATTCTGACCATGTATGGTCAAATCCCTCCAACATATAGGAATATCTGATGGCCAAAGGGTTCTCAAACATTGGAGAGGTAAATCTGAATATGACAGAATTCATCGCATGGGGTATTTTGGGAATATGCTGATGATTTTCTGTTATTTCCCGGCTGAATGTGTAATACGTGATGGGCTGCTGCTTGCCGTAAAAGGATATTTCAGTAAAAAAGACTTCTTCAACACCATGATAATCATAATCAATATTTGGATCATAATGAATAAGTCCCATTTGGGTTCCAATAAAAACATGGTGGGGCAAATCAACGAATATGGTTTGAAAAGCGTGGATCATCATATCGTTGATCCTGGAAAAAGGGGATGTGATATCGCGGTACGATCCGTCTTCCAGTTTGCGCATTACCCCCATCAGTTCATCTTTAAAATACCAAAGATTTCCTCGTGCGTCCTGGTGGATGATGCTGATAAAGCCTTTTCCCGCAAATAAGTTCTCCAGTTGTGGTTCAGAAAAAAACTTGTTGCGGTCGTAATCGAAATATTTTATCCCGTCATGGGTTGTAATGATCATGCGGCCGTCTATGGATTGTATGTTATAGGGCAGTTCACTTGGTAAACCTGCTTCTTCGTAAAATAAATGAACATTTTTTACCTGTGAATAATCTTCTGTTAGCGAAAGCCTGAACAAACCCCGGTAACCATGAGATATCCATAAATCATTCCTGCTGTCGAGAAAAAGGTCCCTGCTTGACTCCCTGAATCCCTTTACTTCATCAAGAAAATACCAATTGTCACCTTTTCTTTCAAGTCTGACAAGCCCGGTATAGGTTCCGGCAAGAATGAGGTTTTCAGCGTCAGGGAGCGTCAGGAATGACCAAAATCCGCGGATGTCAGAAATTTTTCTTGCATTAAACCCTTCTATCTGGAAACTGCCAAAATTGTGGCCGCAAAGAAGTGTATTACCAATTACCTGCAACCTCCATACTTGTCCTTCTGTACCTTCAACAAGCTGAAACATCTGCTGTGTGTCTGTTCCGCGGTTAATATTTTTGATTTGCCTTGCAAAAAGGCCCTGGTTGGTACCAACATAAAGGATATCATTATGCACCACAACTGCATAGGTGCTTTCAATGTTGTAGTTGTAGTCAAATAATGTCAATGGCGAACGGATCTCAATCAAATCAATGCCGTTATCAAGCCCTGTCCATAAGTTGCCGCGTTTGTCCTCTAATAAAGCCAAAACAGTATTGTTTTGCAGACCCTTTGAACGGTTCATGTGCTGCAGGATAATTCCCTCCGGGTTGCTGATATACACACCGTTGCTAATGCTGCCAAATGCCATGTTGCCATCAGAAAGTTGGATCCCGGAAAACAGATCATATTGCTGCATGTGTTCACTGATGGGGGTTTCCCATGGGGACACACTCTGGCCATCCCACAAATACATGCCTTTGCTTGTTGTGCCTACCAGTAACCCTCTACGCTTGTGAGGCAGAATAGCATTAATTTCACTGGTCAGAAACAGGGGGTCGTCTGACACCAGCTCCAGGTTATTTCCCTCCAGTTTCATAAGCCCGTATGCCTTATCCACTAGATAAAGCTGATTGTCGGGTTTAAACATGAACCCAAAAATATCGGCAGGTTCAGTTACCTTGATGGCATTGTTTTCCAGGATTAGCAAAGCATAAAACGACTGAAAAATGATCCTTTCACCATCCTGAAAAATGTTCCATACTTCGTCGAACTGGGTAAACTCCGGTGGCACCAGGTCATTGAGGGAATGCCATACAAGCTGGCCCTTGTCACCCGGTGCCAGAAACCCAATTTCTTCGAACGCACCTGCGTAAATCGTATCGCCCACTGCAAGAACCGAGCGAACCACCGACGCATTGGGAACCTGGTAAATAGTCCAGTTTGAGCCATCGTATTCCAGGATGCCGTCATTGTTGGCAAAATAAATGAACCCCCTGTCACTTTGTGTAATTGACCAGTTCTGTGAGCTTGCGGCGTAGCTATAACGTGGGTGATTGACAATAATCGGACTTCCCACATCTTTAATCTGACCGTGAGAATGAGAAAAGATGAGCGTAATAAAAAGAATCAGGACGGAATTTTTTACCAACGAGTGCATCAGTTAACAATAATTGCCGGGAACAAACCATCAGTTGCAAAAATTATACACAACCATCATATTGCAATTGCCGTTTCATGAGCGGGCAACATTTGTTGATTACTCAGAGAATGTTCCGGTTTTTCCCGTTACAATATACAAATAATATTTATACAATTTGTGACATTCGTTATAGGCAGAAAAGCGTTTGTTTATCAAACTGTTGTCAGAGTTTCTCTTTTTCTTTCTTTAAGACTTCCCTTGCCCTTATCAGCGAACATTCAATGGTTTCACAAATATTCTCCGGGCCGATGTCCTCATACAAACCTTCTTTAATCAGTGCTTCCCTTGTTTTGGGTACAACCCCCGATAAAATCACATGGGTGTTGTGCTGTTTGGACCTTTGCCAGAAACTGCGCAGGTTTTTTAACCCGGTGGAGTCAATAAAAGGAACGCGGCGCATACGGATAATACGAACCTTTGGGATTTCCCGGATTTCCTGTTCAGCTTCTTCGAACTTATTGGCAATTCCGAAAAAGAATGGCCCTTTAATCTGGAACACCTCCACACCTTTCGGAATATCGAGGGTTTCAAAATCGTCGGAAATATGTGATTTTTCGTCCTCCACTTCATGCCGCAAGACTTCAATGTCGGTTGTTTCCATTACCCTGCTGATAAACATCGCCATAGCCAGGATGATTCCGAATGGCAGCGCAAAGTTAAGGCCAACGATAACGGTCAACAGGAAAGTTACCATTAAAACCGTGGCTTCCCCCTTAGAACTTTTTACGATGCTTCGGAAAGACCGCCATTCACTCATGTTGTACGCTACCACTATCAGGATGCCCGCCAATGTTGTGAGGGGGATCATTACGGCAAGTGATCCCATAAAAAACATCAGGATGAGAAGGATCAGTGCATGAAACATGCCGGCCACAGGTGTTTTCCCGCCATTGCGGATATTGGTCATGGTTTTTGCCAGTGCACCTGATCCGGCCATGCCACCTACCATTGGTGACAAAATATTTGCGAAGCCCTGGGCCATCAGCTCCGTGTTTGGCCGGTGCCTGAAACCGGTGGCACCATCGGCAACAATAGCCGAAAGAAGTGACTCAATGGAGATCAATGCGGCCAAGGTAAAGGCAGGAACAAACAGTTCGCGCACCATATCCAGATTTACGCCGGCAAAGCCCGGAATCTGAAAGCTGGCAGAAAAGTCGCCGAATTTGCTGCCAATAGTCTCCAGTTCAAGATTGAGGAATGCGTTCAGCAAGGTTACCACGATAATGGCGATAAGTGAGCCGGGGATACGTTTGTAAATCCTTGGCCAGACCAGGGTAATGGCAATGGTCAGCATCCCCATGATGCCGGTTAAATAATGGACTTCATGAATATTTCTCCAGTAAAAAACCCATTTTCCCAATGGGTCGGGAGGGGCGTTGGTTGCTGCGATACCTAATAAATCCTGTATTTGTGAAGTGAATATGATCAGTGCGATGCCGGAAGTGAACCCAACAACGATGGGGAAGGGCATAAACTGGATTACGGTGCCTGCTCTCAGCAACCCCATCACCAGTAGCATGCATCCCGCCATGATGGATACCACAACAACCCCTTCCATCCCAAACTGCTGTGATACGCCAAAGATTACCACAATCAGTGCACCGGATGGTCCGCCAATCTGCACCCTGCTGCCACCCAGGAAAGAGACAAAAAATCCGATCACCACGGCCGTTATCAGACCTGTTTGCGGTGACACACCTGATGCAATGGCAAAGGCGATGGCCAGGGGCAAGGCCACGATGCCCACAATGGTACCTGCCGTAAGGTCAGAAATCAGGCTGTTCCTTTTGTAGTCTTTAATGGTGTTGAAAAATACCGGCTCGAACATAAATGCCTTCTCGTTTGCGCAACATTACATATCTTTGACGCGATTTTTGAAAAAACACAGACGCAAGGCGCTGCACCACAAAAATATATTTTTTTTGCATTTACGGATTAGCTTGTCAGACCTTAACAATTCCCATTATGGAATATAAAACCCTTCCGCAATTGTTCGAAAAAAGTGTAAACAGCTTTCCTGACAATGTTTTCCTAAAAGAAAAAAGGCATACATTCTATACGAAGACCACCTATGCGGATGCCTACAAAGAGGTGGGCCGAACAGCACGGGGGCTAATCAGTGCAGGCCTGGAGAAAGGAGACCGGGTTGCCCTGATTTCAGAGGGCCGCAATGACTGGGTCATCAGCGAGCTGGCAATTTTGTTCGCAGGTGGTATATGTGTTCCCCTGTCAGTGAAAATTGAAGAACCTGGCGACTTGCTTTTCAGATTAAAACACGCAGGATGTAAAGGGATTATCGTTTCCGGAGGTCATCAGCATAAAGTTTTTCCCCTGGCAGACAAGCTGGACATGCTTGCCTTCATCGTTGTATTGGATCCTTTGGATGAAGCTGCTGAACTTGCCCGTGATGACCAGGCTGTTTCAGTGCTATACATGGACCAATTGCGGCAGTCTGCGGATGAGATGGAGGAGACCTATTCGGGTATGCTGGAGAAAGTAAAAGATTCCCTCACACCCGACGATTATGCCAATATTTGTTATACTTCCGGAACAACGGCCGATCCCAAGGGGATCATTCTCACACACAAAAACTACATCCACAATGTGGAACAGGCATCAGCCATTTTTGATGTGCCCGCCGAATACACTTCATTGCACATTCTTCCCTGGGACCATTCGTTTGCCCATACGGTGGGCATATATACCCTGATACGTAACGGCGCGAGCCTGGCTTCATTAAAAACAGGCAGGACTATCAATGAGACCATCAAAAACATCCCGGTTTGTATCAGGGAGGTACGTCCTTACTTCTTGCTGAGTGTGCCTGCATTGGCCAAAAACTTCAGAAACAATATAGAAAAGGGTGTGAAAGAAAAGGGTGGGCTTGCGTGGTGGCTTTTCAGGACAGGTCTTCGTGTGGCTTATGTTTACAATCGTGAGGGTTTTAACAAAGGCGGCGGTTTTCGTAATATGTTAAAACCCCTGGTTCGTTTTTTCGACTTCATCCTTTTCAAAAAAATACGTGACGGATTTGGCGGACGCCTGCGCTTTTTTGTTGGTGGCGGGGCCCTGCTTGACATGGAGTTGCAGCGCTTTTTCTACGCCATCGGTATCCCCATGTATCAAGGATATGGACTTACAGAGGCTTCACCGGTGATTTCTTCCAATACACCCAATTGGCATAAGCTGGGGTCATCCGGAAAGGTGGTGCCGTGGCTTGATCTGAAGATCTGCGGGGAAGATGGCACGGAAAAACCGATCGGTGAACAGGGAGAAATTATCGTGCGAGGCGAAAATGTCATGGCCGGATATTGGAACAACGAACGGGCCACCACCGAAACCATACAAAATGGGTGGCTGCATACCGGCGACCTTGGATACCTGGACAATGACGGCTATCTTTACGTGCTCGGCCGGTCAAAAAGCTTGCTCATTGGCAGCGACGGGGAAAAATACAGTCCGGAAGGGATTGAAGAAGCCATGATGGAAAAGTCACCATTCTTAGACCAGGTAATGCTGTACAACAACCAGGATCCCTATACTGTGGCACTGGTTGTCATCAATAAAGCCATTATGCGGGAATACCTGTCGGATAAAGGACTGGATCCGGCCACTGAGGAAGGCCAAAGCACCGCTTTGCGCAAGCTGGGAGAAGAGATTGATCGCTTTATGCCCGGTGGCGAGTATGGTGGAATGTTTCCACCACGGTGGCTGCCTGCTGCCGTAGCTGTGCTCTACGAAGCCTTCTCTGAATCCAATGGTCTGATAAACAGCACCATGAAGATTGTTCGTCCTGCCATCCACAGGCATTATGCTGACAGGCTGGAAAACCTCTATTTACCCGAAGGAAAAACTTTGCATAATCCTGCCAACAAAGCCGCTATTGCGGCCCTGGCGAAGCCGCAATAAAGCTTCCAGTAATTGCCGGCCAAATAAAAAAAGCCATGTGCAAACAAAAACCGGATGTGTTTCGAATTCCCATTCAAAAATACACGTATGTATTGCCTGAAGAGCGCATTGCTGCTTATCCGCTGCCCCGCAGAGACAGTTCGAAACTTCTGATTTGCCGCGAAAACCGTACCCATGACGCAATGTTCACTGATCTCCATGACCACCTTCCACCGGGTGCTTTAATGGTTTTCAACAATACCCGTGTGGTGCAGGCCCGCCTGGAGTTTTATAAAGAAACAGGGGCACGCATTGAAATTTTCTGCCTGCACCCAAAGGAGCCTTCCATCGATGTACACATTGCCCTTGGAAGTTCTTCCCCATCCCGCTGGTACTGCCTGGTTGGCAATGCAAAGAAGTGGAAGTCGGGGCCATTGGTGATTCGCCATCCCGGCAATGAATATGAACTGACCGCGGTGAATGCAGGCAGGATGGAAGATGGGTATCTTATTGATTTTCATTGGAAGCCGGCAGGGTTAAGTTTTGCCGAAATTCTGGAAGCAATCGGTAAAACGCCTTTGCCTCCTTACATCACCCGTGAGGCCGAAACGGGCGACAAGACAACCTACCAAACCGTATTTGCCCGGTATGAAGGTTCTGTGGCAGCGCCAACCGCCGGCCTGCATTTTACAGATCATGTCTTTGACAACCTCAAAAAACGCGGAATCACAAAGGAATTTGTAACCCTTCACGTCGGTGCAGGTACATTCAAACCGGTGACATCGGAAACCATTGGACAACATGCCATGCATGCCGAACAGTTTTCGGTGCATTATGATGTGATCCATAAGCTGAAAGAACAAAATGAGGCCGTAGTTGCAGTGGGTACAACCGGTATGCGGACATTAGAGAGCCTTTACTGGCTGGGTCTGCAATTGAAAGAGGAAAGGCCGGCAGAAGCCCGGCCACTTTTTCTTCCGCAGTGGTTTCCCTACCGGTATAAGCATGACCTGCCTGCTAAGAAGGAGGCCTTGGAGGAACTTCTCAGATGGATGGACCGGCATAAAACTGAACGATTGCGAGGTGAAACGGCGCTCATCATTGTGCCGGGTTATCCTTTCCGGGTTACAGATGCCCTGGTTACCAACTTTCATCAGCCGGGCAGTACATTGTTGCTGCTGGTGGCCGCATTTGCCGGTGATGTCTGGAAAAATGTCTATCAGCATGCCATTGATAATCATTACCGGTTCTTGAGCTACGGTGACAGTTGCCTGTTTTTCAAAGAAAATAAGTAAGACAATGGATAATTATAATTGTTTGAAATCGATGACCGGTAACGCGATGAATGATCCGGTATAATACAAATAAACCTATGGATAAAGATATTTTTGGACGTGCTTTTCATGATTATATGGCCGGAAAAAACGATGGGGTGATCCTTGTTGAGACAAGTTTATCGGAGGTTGATGAGTTACCTGTCTCATATTTTTTTCGCCCCTTTGCGGAGATGCCGGAGTGGGAAAAGCTGGTAATGGAGAAGTGCCGCGGTCGTGTGCTTGACGTTGGGGCAGGGGCAGGCAGCCATGCCCTGGAGTTGCAGAACAGAGGCATGCAGGTATGTGCTG
>SKTQ01000326.1 GCA_007122505.1 Bacteroidales bacterium
ACTTTGCCGATGTGTATATTGAAACCCGGCATTCCCGCCAGATCGTGATGGAGGAATCAAGCTTCAAGAGCGGTCTGTATGGGATTAGTCAGGGTGCGGGCGTACGTGTGATTTCCGGCGACAAAACCGGTTATGCCTATACAGAGGAGGTCACCGAAGAGAACCTGCTTCGTGCAGCTGAAGTGGCGTCTTATGTTGCCCGTAACGGCAAAACCATTCAACCGGTTGAGGTTAAGTCTGCAAGCCGCCTGTCTTTTGTTACGGTAAAAAGGCCCCTGGAGGATATTGCCGACAGCAGGCGCATTGAGATCATGGAGCGGGCCAACCAGGCGGCACTGGATTATGATCCGCGCATCAGAATGGCGCTGATCGACTACAATGACCAAGTGCGTGGACGTGTGATTGCCAACAGTGAAGGTCTTTACCTGCGCGATGAATTGCCGCTGCTGTTTTTCATTGTTCAAACCATGAGCGATGATGGTGTAAGCCGCCACATGTCGCGCGAGCGTATCAGCGAGCATTCGGGTTTTGAGCTTTTTGAGAAAGACACGCCTGAAGCGGTTGCACAGCGCGCTGCCAGGGAGTCTATTGCCATGCTCGACGCACGCGATGCACCGGCGGGCACAATGGATGTGGTTATGGAAAACGGTTTTGGAGGTGTGTTGATTCATGAAGCGGTGGGCCATCCGCTGGAAGCCGACAATATTGCCAGGGGCATCGGTGCCTTTACCGGAAAAATGGGACAAAAAGTGGCAACCGATGTATTCACCATGGTTGACGACGGCACCCTGCCCAACTTCAGGGGCACCATCAATTTTGATGATGAGGGCACCCAGGCACAGCGCAATGTGCTTATCGACAAGGGTGTGCTGCAGGGATATATGACGGATATCCTCAGTGCCAGACAGCTGGACCTTCCGCGTACCGGCAACGGACGGCGGGAGTCGTTCCGTCATTTCCCCATCCCAAGAATGACCAATACCTTTATTGAACCGGGTAAAGACACGCCCGAGGATATCCTTGCCGACACCAGGTCGGGCATATACGTGCAGAGCCTGAGCGGCGGCAGCGTGAATCCTGTCACCGGCATCTTCAACTTTACCTGCAGGGAAGCCTATATAATTGAAAACGGCCGCAAGACATATCCCATAAAGGGAGCCACACTGATAGGTTCTTGCCTGGGGGTGATCTCCAATATTGACGCCGTTGCCAATGACCTGGCTTTTGGTCCGGGAATCTGTGGGAAAGGCCAGATGGCGGAGGTAACAGCGGGGCAGCCGACTGTTCGTATTCGGGGTATCAATGTGGGAGGAAGCCGTAGCTGACACCCAACCCCATAAAAGGCGGCAAGGGCTTACCCCGGGCTGCCGGAATAAAGATTTGAATCGACATCATCACAAAGAAATATACAAATGAATAACCAGGAATTAGCAAACAGGCTGATAGGACGCGGACGCCGCATGGGCGCCAGCGAAGTGGAAGTGTTTATCCAAAACAGCCGGAACCTGTCAATCAGGGTTCGAAACGAAGACATTGAAACTGTTCAGGAGGCAGCATCAGGAGGAGTGGGGTTTCGGGTAATCGTTGACGGGGGTCTGGGCTTCAGTCATTGCAATGATTTTAGCGACAGGGCGCTGAACGACACGCTGGAGCAGGCTATTGCCTTTGCCAGACTTACCACTCCCGATGAGCACAACACGTTGCCCTCCGACAAGCCGCACCAGGATGTGGCCGGACTTTATGATGCATCCATTGTGAACATCGCCATGGACAAAAAAATTGACATGGCCCTCGAGCTGGAGGCCCATGCGATGAAAGACCCCAGGATCACCCATAGCTCAGGGGCATCCTTTGGGGAAGGCGAAACGGAGGTTCTTGTTGCCAACTCTAAGGGGTTACTGAAGATTTACCGGTCATCTGTTTGTTCAGTTGGGGTGAGTGTGGTAGCTGAAAAGGGAGATCAGCGGCACACCGGATGGGAGTCGTGTGCGCGGCGGTTTTTCGATGACCTGGAGTCGCTGGAGAAAATAGGGATGGAGGCTGCCAAAAAGGCCTATGAGATGCTTGACCCCCGGATGGTTTCCACACAAAGGGCGGCCGTTATTTTCGATCCGGCGGTTGCCAGGTCGCTGGTAGGCGGCATCATCGCGGCCATCAACGGTGAGCGCGTGCTGCAGGGCGCAAGCTTCCTGAAAGACAGCATGGATGAACGCTTTGCGTCGGAGCTGCTGACCATCATTGACGATGGCTTACGCCCGGGAGGCCTTGGCAGCAAGCCATTTGACGGCGAAGGGGTGCCCACTGCCACCCGGACACTGGTAGAGCAAGGGGTGCTGCGTGGTTTCCTCTTTAATACTTACGCCGCTAACCGCGCCGGAGTGGATAGTACCGGCAATGCTTCCCGGAGCGGTTTTACCGGCCTGCCATCCATAGGCACGCACAACCTGTATCTGAAAGCAGGCCCCGACAAGGCCGAAGATATCCTTGCCAATACACAGCGCGGCTTGTTGCTCAAAGGGGTTACCGGATATGGTATCAACCCTGTTAACGGCAATTACAGCGGCGGTGCCAGCGGTTTCTGGGTAGAAAACGGACGCATTGTCCACCCGGTGCAGGGACTCACCATCGGCGGCAGCGCCCATGATATACTGAACAATATCGATATGATGGCCGATGACCTCGACATGAACAGGTCTTTTGCCGCGCCAACATTCAGAGTTCGGGAGATGCAAATAGGTGGTGCATAGGAAAGGCAACAAAACCTTTAGGGTTTTTGTCGATTTTAAAATTCATTATTGTCGATGCTTTCCAAATCAATTTGGCTAAGAGTGTAAGTTTCAAAACTCAACTCCCGCCATTTTTCTTTTTCCTGATTAACGATTTTTGGAAAGTATATCTTTCCTTCAAGCTCTTTTTTAGCATCAGCCAAAGCACCCAAGTGTTTTAACACCTTTTCTGATAGTGCTTTAGTATTATCTTTTCGTATTTTTCTTAGTGTCAGAAACTAACTTTCGCTCATCAGCATTAAGTTTCCTCTCCAATTTTTTCACGTCCTCTGCTGGCGGGAGATTTTCGGGAACTATTCCTCTTTTGGTTAACATTTCCCTTACTGCAAGATTGTTGTCAATGTGTTCGATTTCAATTTTTTCTTGCCCTTTAAGGTCTTTAGCCTGCACGTTTAATCCTGTCATTTCGGCAGCAAAATCCTTGGCTTTGATACTTATTGTTGGCAAAAAGTCTGCAACCGGGCGATTATCTGGAACGCCCATTTTCTTTTTTAGTTGGATAGTGGAAAGACGAAACAATGCTTGGTCTCCTTTTGAGCGAATAACAGAAAAGCCATGCCCGTCAACCCCTCGTTCGTATAGAACCCCCGACAGTTGTTTTTCGGTTTGGCTTAATTTTTCCCTTGCTTTTACCCTTTTGTATTCCAGCAATCGCCTTTCAACCTGCTCGGCTCGCCGTGTTTGAACTGCAAAATAGTTTTGTGCAAAGGAAACTTCTTCCTTTCGGCTATCGCCATTTTGACCAATAAGATAACAAGCGTAGCGTGTTAAAAGCATATCATTGATTTCTTTTTCAGCTCCTTTGGGCATAGGTATCGTTTTCCTGACGTCAGGAAAATGATCCACAACCTTTTCCCCTGCATTTTTGCAGGCTTCTTTGGCTTTGTCAATTACCTTTTCAAAGTTTTCCCACTTGCTGTAACCCAAAAGCTTTTGCAATTCTCTGGCACTCCAACATTCAATGCCATCATACACATAGCAGATACTTTCAAACTGATGAAAAAGTGCTTGTATTTGTTCTTTTTTCATTACTTCTTAATTCTATAAACATTGTAAGTCAACGGGCAATAATCTATTCGGCAATCAAGAAAAGCATGATCTTCCGCATATTTTGCAGAAGCAGAAACCAAATACCAGAGGCTATAATTTTTCTCCTTTCAAAATACTTTCCATTATGTAAGCAACACTTCCCAACTACTCATTTATTATCGGACTATTTACTTGGCATCTTGTTATGCTATCTTTTATTTCTTTTGTATTTTACTTTTTCTTCTGCAACCTGCAGGGCTTGCAAAGCCATATCTTCCTCGGCTACCTCATACACCACTTTGTCAGAGAGCCAGGAAACCAACAAGTCAGTTTGATTAATCTTAAAAAACTCGGCAAGTTTTACCACCTGTTCACGGCTCGCATTGCGTTGCCCTCGCTCAATTTTGCTTAAAATTGCCTGGTCAATATCCAGATATGCCGCAACCGTTCGCAGAGGCAATTTACTTTCTGCACGCAGTTTTCTTATTGTTTCGCCTAAGCTGACCATATTTCGGGTAATAGCTCAAAACGCGTTTTGAACCAAACTGTTTTGAATAATTTTGTCAAAAATAAAAATTATTTTAAAAAACCACCTAAGAAAGGTGCATAGTTTTCAACAGAGAATCATTGTTTGGGAGTTGGGAAAAAATACTCACGAAATCTATTGATTTAGCGGTATTCGTGAATCGCTTTGCTTATTTGGCGCTTCTGCAAAATTTAGGATGTGGGTTGGATTGTCTTACTGTATCATTTTATAAAAGAACGCTTTTAAGTCAGTCCACTTAAATCTTAATGTTGCATGGTTTCCGTTTTTTGTCTTCAACTTCAGGGTTGTACCGTATATTTATACTTGGGGTATAATTTTTTTGGAAACGCACTGGGTCCGGCTATAAGCCGGGATGGCGGATCACCCGCTGCCCGCCCCTGTCTTCAGGGCCTGCGAAACTGATAGTAAGGGTCAGCTCATGGATGGCATGAAACAGATCGGAGTAGCCCGAGAAGGAATGATCATAGCTGTAGCCGAATCGGTAATTATCAAATCTTAAACCTACCAGGAAAATCATGGCATTGGGTCTGTTGAAATCATGACGCAGCCAGGCGCCGGCCAT
>SKTQ01000180.1 GCA_007122505.1 Bacteroidales bacterium
AAAAGCCTAAAGCCGTTACAACCAAACCGATGATGAGCCACATGTATTTGTGGCGATCAAATAAAAGCACACTGCCTTGTTTTTTTTCATTGTTGTTTACTTGGTGAAATATGGTTTTACTGTTTTGCCATGCCTGACTAAAAAATCTGTGATTTCTGCATCAGCACAAAAACATTTGTATGACTATTGATAAAGATTACAAGATTTCGTTTGCATGGACGATGATATTTAATACAGGTAAAGAAAATCTGTTTTGATTTTCAGGTATTTTCTCACAGCAAAGAATGTGGACACCCAGCTAATAATCACGCCCAATAACAAAACTGTCGCAAACAGGACCAAAAGCATGCCGTGGTTATAAAAACTGCTCAGCTCCGGTATCTGCTGTTGCAGGAAATAAAGGGATGCACCCAGCAAAACAATGGCCACCAGGGCTCCAACAATTCCCTGAACGACACCTTTGATAATGAACGGCTTCCGTATAAATCCCTGGGTTGCCCCAACCAATTGCATGCTTTTGATCAAAAAGCGCCTGGAAAATACACTTAAACGAATGGTGTTGTTTATCAAAGCAAATGCAATGATCAAAAGCAGCAAGCTAAAAATGAGCAATCCGGCACCAACACGACGTACGTTTTCATGTACCAAATGAACCAGGGACTGCTGATAATCAACTTCCCCAACGATGGTGTTTTGCAGAAGTTGCTGCTCAAACTGCCGCAGACTATCCGGGTGGGTATATGCGGCCTTCAAATGTATAACTACGGAGGCAGAAAGCGGATTGTAACCCAGAAACTCTATGAAATCCTCTCCCAACTCCTTCATTAGGTCTTGCGCTGCTTCCTCACTGGAAATATATCGTGTTTCGTGAACCGCAGGCATTTCCCGCAAAACGGACTGAAAGCCATTGATTTGTGCCATGCTGGCTCCCTCCTCAAGAAAAACAGAAACGGCAATGCTTTCCCTTACATATTCCGAAAGCTTGTGAGCGTGCAAAATGATCAAACCCAGCAATCCCAAAACAAACAATACCAAAGTAATGCTTACAACTGTCGACAAATACGAAGACCGCAGTCTTCTGCCAATGATCTTGTCTTCCTGCCTGGCCATTATTGTATTTTTTTGCGAAATTACGTAAAAATCATGACTATAACCGGAGCTGCTGCCCTTTTATTGTACACAAGCCGTTTTCGATGAAAAGACCCTTGTCCCCCAGCCAAACAAACATCCCGGTGTTTTTGAATCACTCTTTGAAAAACCTGAACCCATTGCAATAAAAAAACTATATTTGTAAAAAATATTTGCATAAAGACAAATATGGTTTTTATAGATAAAAAAACAATCAATTGCGGCTCGTTCCGTAAAGCAAAAACAAGAAACTGATGAGACGAGAGATCTGGGATATGAGAACTGAGACAGATTCGCTATTTCTTTGCAGGTATAGATCGGGCTTAACCGGCCAATACATTGATGTCCGCAAATAGCTGAACCACAAAACAGGTTAAGTGATTCAATATCTAAAATGCATAGACATTTCGACTTTTTGACTTTTTGACATTCTGACATTTCGACATTTTCACCTTTACACATTCATACCAAACAACAAACCCATGAACAACGACTTAATCTACCAGGTTGCCATAACTAGAATTCCCGGTGTGGGCGGGGTGACGGCCAGGCGATTGATATCCTATTGCGGAGGGGTTGAGCATGTTTTTCGGCAGAGCTATAAATCCCTGGTCAAAATTCCCGGAGTAGGTGAGCAGATAGCCAGGACAGTAATAGCCCACCGCTCACTTGACAGGGCTGAACAAGAGATTGTTTTTATGGAAAAACACGGGATCAGGCCATTGTTTTATCTCGACAAAGATTATCCATACAGGCTTAAACAGTGTGATGACGGGCCTCTTCTCATCTTTATGAAAGGAAATGCAGACCTGAATGCACAAAAAATGGTTGCCATAGTGGGTACACGCAACATCACCGAATATGGAAGGGAACGCTGCGAACAACTCATTCAGGACCTGGTGCCCTACCAGGCAACTATTGTCAGCGGTCTCGCCTATGGAGTTGACGCCTGTGCGCATTATGCAGCTGTAAAAAGCGGACTGCCAACCATTGCGGTTTTAGGCCACGGGCTCGATCGCATCTATCCGCAAATGCATTATAAACTGGCGCGCAGAATGCTGGACAATGGTGCGCTCATCACCGATTTTTTGACCGGAACCAAGCCCGACCGTGAAAACTTTCCCAAACGAAACCGCATTATAGCCGGACTTTGTGACGCAGTGATCGTGATTGAAGCAGCAATTAGCGGTGGCGCGCTGATCACGGCCAATATCGCCAATACTTATAACCGCGATGTCTTTGCATTGCCGGGTAAAGTAACTGACAAATACAGCCAGGGTTGCAACAAGCTCATCAAAATCAATAAGGCGCATCTCATTGAATCTGTGGCCGACATGGAATATATCATGAACTGGCATCCCGACGGCAATCGGGAAAAGGGAGTTCAGGCAAACCTGTTTGTGAACCTTGATAATGAAGAGAAAATCATGGTAGACTTCCTGAAGGAAAAACAGGAAAGTGGCATTGATCAAATTGTAGCCGGCACAGGTTTCAACCTCAGCAAAACTTCCTCCATTTTGCTTGGTCTTGAGTTTAAGGGTGTGGTAAAACCGCTGCCGGGCAAAGCGTTTAAGCTGTCAGGGAAAATACTTTGACCGGCGAGAAGCAGATTGTCAACTATTGTGTTTCATGCAGAATTATTAATTTTACCGTCGATGCACCTGTTTATCCAGGGACTATCCCCGCAGTAGCATCAGCGGAACGGTCATTTAAAGTGAAACAATTTTTTAACCTGCTTCTCAAAATGCGAAAACCCATGAGTAATAAAAAAAACACATTCCTTTTGCTTTTTACAATTACAGCACTGTTGACTATGATCTTTAGTCCTTTGCATGCAAGGGATTATCGTATGGATGGCCTTGACCTCACCATCAATATTGATCCTGATGGTGCAATGCATATTCGTGAAGACTGGACATTTGTTTTTGATGGCCGGTTTTCACAGGTCTTTCGTACTTTCCCGCTGAACGACCTGGTAACAATTGATAACATCAGGGTTTACGAAGGAGACAGGGAGTATCTGTTTTCCGACAATGAGGAGCCCGGCACAACACGATTGGTCAGCAAGCGTGATTATCAGGAGTTGCAGGTGTTCTTCAACGGTGCCAACACCACACGGGTTTTTAGTATTCGTTACAGGCTCAAGGGGGCCATTGCCAGACACGAGGATGCGGCTTTGCTTTATTATAAATTGGTTTCAGATGAATGGGAGAAGCCCGTTCACAATATTACCGCCAGAATATATCCGCCTGAATCATTGCCTCCGGGCGAACCGGCTCACTGGCTGCACGGGTCGATTGATGCTGTTTCAGAAATTGAGGATGGCGGAGTGGTTACTGTTCAACTTAGTCGTTTGCCTGCAATGAATTATTTGGAAATCAGGGCACTCTATCCTCCCGGTGTTTTCCCGGATTTAGCAGTTACAGAAGGCATGATCCGCGAAGAAGTGATGCAGGATGCCGCCCGGCTTGCAGAGGAAGCCAATCGGATCAGGCAGGAAGCCATCGATAAAAAGGAAAGGCAGCAAACCAGGTTTCAGACCGGCCGGCAAATTGCATGGCCACTGGCATTGGTTATCATTTTTGTGTGGGGATGGCTGTATCAAAAGTACGGGCGTCGTCCCGGGGAACTCAGAAAGGAAGAACCCTCAAACATGCTTCCTGAGAAAGAACCACCGGCACTTATCAACTATCTGATGCACTTTGATTTTATAAATGTAAATGCCCTTGTTTCTACCATATTTGATCTTTCACACAGAGGCTATCTGAAAATCGAAGAGAGAGAAGCCAAATCCGGATTGTCACTCTTGCGCAAAAAGAGCAGCAACTTGTCTCTGATACTGGAAAAAGATTACCTGGAAGCCAATCGATCAGAATTGCTGCCTTATGAAGAAAAGCTTTTGTCATTTTTATTTGGTGAAATAGCCGGCCACTCAGGCGAAATGCGCTTTCGCGACATGGAAAAAAAGAAGCACAAAGTGCAAAAGTTCATGTCAAAATGGAACAAATCCATAAAAGAAGAAGGGAAAAAGAAAGAATGGTTTGACAGAGAGAGCATCAAAGGCAGAAACATCGGCTTAATTGCCGGCATTTGTTGTCTCATAGTGTTTATTATTTCGACGGCGATTTATGGTCCATGGATGCTGCTTCCGTTCGTTGCCTCTTTGTTTTTGCTGATAGGCTCATTTTTTATTCTTCATCGCACAGCCAAAGGCAAGTTAGCTTACGAACAGTGGAAAGCCTTGCGCAAATACCTGAAAAAGCATCAATTTGAACCTCATTTGGGGAAGGTGGATGGGGACACCATCAACGGCTATCTGATTTATGGGATTGCCATGGGGCTTGGACCGAGGTTCATTAAAAGATTTGCCAGGAGCCTGGAGTTACAGGGGCATACAATGTACATGGGATGGATTGTGTTGCATACCTCATCCATGAGTGATTTTGGTAATGCAATCAACAGGGTGATCACCACCACAAGTACCACCATGAGTTCTGCCAGCGGTATGGGAGGAGGCGGCACTGCAGGCGGTGGTGGCGGTGTTTCCTCTGGTGGCGGCGGGGCGCGTTAACCATACGAAACATCCGCGATCAATCCGGAAAAGCATAAACAGCGGCTTGTGGTTAATTTTTTCACCGCAGTGACGCAAAGCACGCAACGAAATTGCCAATGATCAATTATCGATGATCAATTTAATTGGATAGACGCAAAAAAATGGAACGCGGATCACACGGATCGCCTGCGGCGAACGCAGATAAACGCAGATTTGGTCTTTTATCCGTGACTATC
>SKTQ01000092.1 GCA_007122505.1 Bacteroidales bacterium
ATCATCGGTGGAGGCATCATCGGTGATCAGCAGCTCCCAGTTGGTGTGGGTTTGCGCGAGGATGGCATCCAGCGTTTCGCGGATGAAACGGGCGGAGTTGTGGGTGGGGGTGATGATGGAAACGAGCACGTTTGACATAGTGGCAGAAGCTTACGGATTGGTAACTTTTCTGAGATACTTCACCTGACCGTTTGCCAGGGAGTCACCAAGGTCAATTGTGCACAAAGCACGTTGACCGGTATAGGTGGCGTCAAAACAGAGGTAGCGCCCTGTCCTGTCCCAGCGTGGGTGCAAATCGCACGACCAGTGTTTATAAGATGACGGACTTTGAAACTTTTTGGGCATGGGCAAATGACAAATATCGTAACGTGTTTTGTTTTGTAAATTGTACAACGCCAAATACTGAATACGCCTACGGTTGGGATATGTGTCTGTGACCATCCAATCACCGGTATTGTCAATTGAGGGATGGCCATCGCTGGTAAAAACTCCCTGACCAATAACTTCCAGGCTGCCTGGATCCTGGTCTTTAAATACAACATATTGATCATCATGCTCCATGATCCGGCAATAAGCCAGCACATGTTCTGCGTCTTTCCATCCAATGTGCGACACCATGTCTGTTGTTGGGAATATGTATATGTTTTCTCCTTTGATGTCGGCAGAGATCATTCGGCTCCAGCGTTTTTCCACATCACCTTTTGTCCAGCGATGCAGAAAAATAAAGCGATTGGAGTCAGGAGAAAAAACAGTATGTGAAAAGAAATGCATGGCACCTTTCATAGAGGCTTCCGGGCTCTTTTCGGCCATTTCGGCGATGCTGAACAACAGTTTGGACTGGCCTGTTTCAAGATTGATGATGTGTATCCCGTTTTGTTCAGGTGCCAGACTTTTTGCTTCTTTGTCGCCAATATCATAATGATAGCCATAGCCCGGCATACACTGTGCAACCCTGAAAAAGGAATAGCCTACGGCCCATTTCCCATCCGGGCTAACCGAACCAATTGAATCAGGTAAAACCTTTTCAGCACCACTGTAAACATCTATCATTCGCGCTATGTTCCGGCCTTCCAAATGGTCGTTGAACACCAGCTGCTTTGTTTTGCCCCGCCATTGCAGTTTGCTGCCCATGTGCCAGGTCCACGCTCTTGTGTCGGCTGCTTTTTGGAAAGTGTCGAAGTTATCACCATGAAAAAAACCCACATCCAGGGTTTCTCCCGGCAAGGGCATTCTCAGCGGAATGGTATAACGATTGGCAAGCAAAAGCTTATTGTCTGCAGAGAAGGGTGTATGGTCATGGAACCCGAAAAAATATCCCTCCCTGTTGGTGATCGGGTAGGCTGTTTTGGCAGCAGGCGTGGGCAAAAGGTCGAGTATGCGCTGATACTGGTTTCGAATGGCCAGCTTAAGCCGGGGATTGTGTTTTACAAGGTTGTATATTGTTTTTTCAACACGGTTCATACAATTCGGCTTGTTTTATTGGTTGACTTTAGATATTGAACAAAGGGTAACCCCAAAAGTACCTTTAAGTGCTATTCTTTTTTTGATTTCAGAATATGGTTGAATACCTGAAGGTGTACCTCAGCCATGTGTTCAACGGTATATTTTTCCCTGGCGATGTTTTGCAGTTGCGCAGCCCATTTCGTTAAAAGACTCCGGTCATTGTTAATGCTGTCGATAAAATGATCAACAGCCGACAGATCAGCAAAGGGGATGAAGGGTTGACCGGCTTCTTTGGCCAGCCAGTATTCCGGGGCGTGTTTGCTTTCGGAGTCAATCACGATCCCTTTGCCATGCCTGGCAGCATTCATGACCAGCAAGCCGGCGTGACCGGGATTGGCAACCATGTCGGCCCAGTGGAAATGGGGGATAAGCTCTTTTCCCACAGCACGTCCAATTATTGAGCAGCGACCGCTGTCGATCAGGCTGCGGTAAACGGCCAGGTTTTCCATTCCGGGACCAATAAGCCGCACGTGAACGTCTTCGCGCCGGTTTGCCAGTTCAATCAGTCGCTCCAGTCGTTTCCTGGGCTGCCAGCGGCCAACGAAGAGCAGGCGTATTTCCGGATGCTTGTCAAATGAGCCATCAACAAACTCACCGGCCATGATTTCGGTGTTGTTAAAACTTAGGGCATACACACCGTGTTCTTGTGTCAACTGTCCGGCAATGGGCTCTGAATAGGTCAGGCAGGCAGCAGCTTTAGCAATCACCTTGTTTTTCAACATTCTGATTGGACGTGCATTGCTTTGGCCGATAAACGGACCCCACCAAATCCATTTCTGTTGCAGTTGTTTGTTTTTGAGGAAATGCAAAATCCATGGAATCTGCCGGGGGTTCAGGTTGCAACAAACCACATCGTAATCATTGAAGTGTATGTGTTTGTTGATGGCTTTCTGCCACTGAATGCCCGCAAAACGTTTGGAGGGGATGTCCACATACTTGTAATTACCCCTTTCCCCGGGTGGTGTCAGCCTGTCTTGTTCACAGGGTTGGGCCACAACAGTCAGCTCGACCTTTTTCGACAGTTCCCGCAAGAAGGACTCGCGGTAGTCGGGTGCGTGATTGAGGACGAGGAGGGTTTTCATGAGAGAAGACTCTTATTCATTGGCGCAACAAAAGTTATCATATCACAGAAAACTACTTTTTATTAACTGTGATTTACACGGTTTTTTTTAAATGCAATTTGTTTCGCTTTTTTTATTCTAAAAATAACAGGTTTTTTCCCAGATACAAACCGACGTATTATCCCATTTTTATCAAAGAGTTTAGGAAATAGCAAAACAGCCAAGAACTCCATTTTTTTAAACAAAGACAAGCGATTTATTGCTCTCGACAACCTGCCCTGTTTTAACAAAAAAAAACGCTCCTTTCTGCTGATAAAAAAGAATGTTTTCTTTGTGTAATAAAGTTTTTTGTCAAGAACTTCATCATTGTATTTATATTTAGAATAATCATTGAACCCATCCAACATGGGAATCATTCTTTTATGGTATTCATATTCTTGAACTGGGTTATTTCTTACCCTGTCATTCCATGAACCAGGCACGCGTATCCTTCGAACACCCATGACTTGATTTATGTAATAAAACTTACCTTTTTGGGAAAGAACCAACTTTAAAGGAATGTCGCCCACAGGGCCTTTGGTTGACCACTCTGGTCTGTTTTCGACATGTTCTTTGCGAAACAAAAGAGACGCTGTTGGCGAGTGAAACCCATCTGAGTAAAACAATTTTGTTTGGTCAAACACCGTATCTTTATTTCCGGCCCCAGTTACTCTCCCTGTTTTTTTATGCCCGTCAACCAACTCAACCGCATGAAAGCACATACTAAAATCAGGGTTTGCCTCCATGAATTCAACTTGTTTTTGCAACTTCAGAGGATCAGTCCAGTAATCGTCGCCCTCACACATAGCAACATACTTGCCTCTTCTGGGATGAGGCTTGACGTACTTGTCGGTTTTTGGTTTTTTTTTGTGCTGGTTTTCGATTTGATACGTTGCCTTAATCAATTGTGGGTGTTTCTTTTCATACTCCCGAACAATGTCTGCCGTGCCATCAGGAGAAGCATCATCATGTATCAATATCTCAACAGGAAAGGTTGTTTGCTGCATCAAAAAACCCTCAATGGCATCACGAATAAAGGGTGCATGCATGTATGTTTTACAGGAAATGGATACTAATGGGATAGTATTGACTGGCCACTTTTGCTGTGCGATTTTTGTATATTGCATATTGACAATACTTGGTTATATATTAGATTTTTGATCGGAGGCGTCTTAGAAAAGGCAGATAATGTGCAAGATTTATCTCAAACTTAATTTTAAAAAGTTTGAATCTGAACACACCTTTGGGTTGGTATGCATTTTTGTTTTCGGTTAAATATATTGATTCTGCAATCTTATTATAAATCGACATTATCGTAATTTTTGTATATTCTTCATTCTTGTTGCTTTTAAAATAATTATAAACTTTAATTTTTCCATTAAGGCCAGCTTTCAGTTTGCCAAGATCGCTCCTTGATGAATATACTCCTCCAGGATGTATTCTTCGAACAGATGGTTTAATATCAGCAATGAACTTTGCCCCACCGTGAGTTCCAAGATATGCATTAAAAGCATAATCACCTGTCATAATTTCTTCGCGTGGTATATTTCTGTCATTAAAGACGTTTATATAGAACTTAGTACACATGGCTATACCAGAAGGAGAACCAATTAATTCAAAGCTAGTAAAATCCTTGCCTTTAACTGGAGAGCTCTTTGAAAACGTACTGTTTTTTTTTCGTTTAAATTTGTGGTAACACAATGAATAGCCTGGATTATTTTCCATGAACATTGCTTGCTTCTGAAGCTTCATAGGATCTGTCCAATAGTCATCCCCTTCGCATGGTGCTACATATTTCCCCCGCCTCGGGTGTGGCTTCACAAATTTATCGGTTTTGGGCTTTTTCTTGTACTGGTTCTCGATCTGATAGGTTGTTTTTATCAAATTCGGGTGCTTTGCTTCATATTCCCTGACAATATCTGCAGTTTTGTCTGTAGAAGCATCATCGTGTATTAAAACTTCGATACGGAATGTGGTTTTCTGCATGATAAAGCCTTCAATGGCATCGCGAATAAAGTTTTCATGCATGTAAGTTTTGCAACTTACGCTCACCAGCGGGGGTACATCATCCGGCCAGCTTTGTTCTGTTACCGGAACGGGCTCGTCAAGAAAAGGGTAGTCATATTCGTCAAATGCTTTTAATTCTTTTTCGGTCATAATGGTTTGTTTTTGCGCTTCGCGCGTGTTGTTTCTCGCAGATTGGCGCAGATTTAACTCGCAGATTCTCGCAGACAAGAAAAATCAGCGTCCATCTGCGTTCTTCATCTGCGCAGATCAGCGAGAAATTAAAC
>SKTQ01000269.1 GCA_007122505.1 Bacteroidales bacterium
AGCACCGTCTAAGAACCGAGACGGCTGCCGTAGCCTTGTGTGTGCAGGTTAACTATATGAACGGTGTCCTGTAGGCCGGCAATGCTCTGGTTTCGGTAGCGGGTTTACCTGATAATGGTTATTTTTGTGCGGAAAATTGTTGTAAGCTTATGAAAAGAATATTTCTGATTCTCATATTGATAACAGTGGGGCTTTTTCAGCTTCATGCCCAGCATCACCAGATTGCCACGCTGAGGTACAGAGGCGGCGGCGACTGGTATTCAAACCCTACCGCTTTGCCAAACCTCGTAAGGTTTGCCAATGAGCACACCGGCACTTCCATCAGTCACCAAATTGGTACAGTAGAGGTGGGTAGCTCCCAGCTTTTCAACTTCCCCTTCGTTTATATGACCGGCCATGGAAATGTTGTGTTCTCACGCCAGGAAGCGGAAAACCTTCGAAACTACCTCGTGGGCGGTGGTTTCCTGCATGTTGACGACAATTATGGCCTCGATCCCTATTTCCGGAGAGAAATACAAAAAGTGTTTCCCGATCATGAGCTCATCGAGCTGCCCCATTCCTACCCCATCTATCATCAGACCTTCAGCTTTCCCGAAGGGCCACCGAAAATCCATGAACATGACGGAAAACCGCCCCAGGGATTCGGTATCTTTTATGAAGGCAGACTTGTATTGTATTATACGTATGAAGTTGACCTGGGCAACGGCTGGGAGGATCAGGCTGTACACGGCAACCCGGAGGAGGTTCGCCTGAAAGCCCTGCGAATGGGTGCGAACCTGCTGCAATATGTTTTTAACCGCCAGGAATAACAGCCCTGCCGCTCTTTTAGCGGAAACACCCTGAAGTGTCGCATTTGCCTGTTCACAGAGGAAAGTTTGGTGTGTCGGGAAAAATAAATGTTTACCTTTGCTTTTTCGTTATTTGTGGGGCATTTCATGGGAAATGTCTGCCTGTTAATGTATAAACTTTTGACAATAAAGAAATAAGCTATGAAAAAGGCATACGTATTCCCCGGACAGGGGGCGCAGTTTGTGGGGATGGGTAAAGAGCTGTATGATGCTTCTGCCGAAGCCCGGGAGATGTTTGAGGCGGCCAATGAGATCCTTGGTTTCCGCATCACCGATCTGATGTTTTCAGGCACCGACGAAGACCTGCGACAGACAAAGGTTACGCAACCTGCCATTTTTTTGCATTCGGTGATATTGACAAAAACCCTGGGTGCGGATTTCACACCCGATATGGTTGCCGGCCATTCGCTGGGGGAGTTTTCCGCGTTGGTTGCGGCACAGGCGCTCACATTTGAAGAGGGCCTGATACTGGTGTCCAAACGGGCTGCTGCCATGCAAAAGGCTTGTGAAAAGGAGCCGTCAACCATGGCGGCCATTATTGGGTTACCCGACGAAACGGTGGAAGCTGTTTTGGGTGGCATTTATGATGTAGTGGTGCCTGCCAACTACAACAGTCCCGGCCAGGTGGTGATATCCGGCTCTGAGCAGGGTGTTGATGTTGCCTGTGAAAAATTGAAAGATGCCGGTGCCAAGCGGGCCATGCCCCTGAAAGTGGGCGGTGCTTTCCACTCTCCCCTGATGGAGCCGGCGCGCCTGGAACTGGCAGAGGCAATCAACCAGGCGTCTCTCAATACGCCTATATGCCCGGTATATCAGAATGTGGACGCAAAAGCCGTTACAGATCCCGTTCAGATAAGGGAAAACCTTGTTGCGCAGCTAACATCCCCGGTGCGATGGACACAGATCATGCAAAACATGATCGCCGACGGTGCCACCACTTTTATTGAGGTTGGCCCCGGAAAGGTTCTGCAGGGGCTGGTAAAAAAAGTTGACAGGGATATTGAGGCCTATAGTGCCTGAGCCCTATGGCAACCTTACAGACCTGGGATAACATCATAGCCGGCGCAAAATTTGGCCGGCAAACATTCTTGACCACGCAATCAAACAACGGATAGCGGCCAAATCATGGAAGTGCTTATCTATATACTGTTTGTCGCCGGCTTCATACTCCTGGTATATGGGGCCAACTGGCTTGTTGATGGCGCTGCTTCCATTGCCGGCCGCTACCATATCTCCCACGTGGTTATCGGTATGACCATCGTTGCCCTGGGCACTTCCGCTCCGGAACTCGTCGTTAACCTGGTAGCCAGTTTCAAGGGTACCGCCGACGTGGCACTTGGTAACGTTCTGGGCAGCAATGTCTCCAATATATTGCTGATACTGGGGGTCTCCGCACTGCTGTTCCCCCTTGCCGTAAATCACAATACCCTGTGGAAAGAGGTTCCTTTTGCCATTCTGGGGGCTGCTCTCGTGGGCATCCTTGCCAATGATAGACTATTAGACGGCATCGAACAGTCAAAGATCTACCGGAGCGACGGCATTGTACTGATCCTGTTTTTCGTGCTGTTCTCTGTTTATGCCTTTGGCATCTCACGCGAAAAGGGGATCGTTCCCGTGCATAAGATCCGGATGTTTTCTATCGGCCGGTCGCTCTTCCTGATTATAGCCGGCATTGTTGCCCTGGTAGCCGGTGGCCGCTGGATTGTCCAGGGAGCGGTAGAAATTGCATCCACACTCGGCATGAGTGAGGCAGTGATCAGCCTCACCATCGTGGCGCTGGGCACATCACTGCCCGAACTGGCAACCTGCGTGGCGGCCGCATTGAAAAAGAATGTGGACATTGTAATTGGGAATGTACTGGGCTCAAATATCTTCAACGTGTTTTTTGTTCTGGGAACAAGCGCGGTGATCAAGCCTTTGCCATTCAATGAAGTACTCAATTTTGATGTTTTCGTGGGATTGGGCTCTGTGATCCTGCTGTGGGCCTTCCTGGCCATGTCCGGAAAAAATACCCTGCAACGCTGGCAAGGCATTTTGTTCATCTTACTGTATATTGCTTACATCACCTTTCTGCTGATCAGCGGTTAAGACTAGCCACCACAAACAATCCCCCGCATCCAGTTACCTTTCTTCATACTGTTCGCGGTAGTATTGGAGATAGTCGCCTGATGTTACCTGTCTCAACCACTCTGCATTGGAAAGGTACCAGTCTGCGGTTTTTCTTAAGCCTTCTTCAAAAGTTACGGTTGGTTTCCAGCCCAGGTCCGATTCTACCTTGCCGGCATCGATGGCGTAGCGAAGATCGTGGCCTGCCCGGTCTTTTACATAGGTAATGAGTCCTTCCGATGTTCCTGGGGCACGACCCAGTTTTTCATCCATGATGGTGCAGAGCAAACGGATGAGGTCGATGTTCTTCCATTCGTTATGGCCGCCGATATTATACGTTTCTCCGGTTTTTCCCTCCCTGAGAATCAGGTCGATGGCTTCGGCGTGATCGATCACATACAACCAGTCGCGCACATTTTCTCCCTTGCCGTAAACGGGTAGCGGCTTTTTGTGTATGATGTTATTGATGAAAAGGGGAATCAGTTTTTCAGGGAACTGGTTGGGCCCATAGTTGTTGGAACAATTTGACAAAACAACGGGCAGTCCGTAGGTATGGTGGTAGGCACGCACAAAATGGTCGCTGGAGGCTTTGGAAGCAGAGTACGGGCTGCGCGGGTCATAAGGGGTTTCTTCCGTGAAAAGGCCTTCCTCACCGAGGGAGCCGTACACTTCGTCGGTGCTGATATGATAGAACCGGTTGTTTTCGCCTTGTTTCCAGAAGTGTTTTGCTGCATTCAGGAGATTAACTGTTCCGATCACATTGGTATTGACAAAGGCCATGGGATTGGCTATGGAGCGGTCAACATGGGACTCTGCGGCGAGGTGAACCACCTGGTCAAACCGGTATTTCTCAAATAGGGCAAATACCGCATCACCATCAACAATATCGCCTTTGACAAAATGATAGTTTTTTTTGTTTTCTATGTCGGTAAGATTGAGCAGGTTGCCGGCATAGGTCAGGTTGTCAAGATTTACAATCGTGCTTTCGGGGTACTTGTTTACAAACAAACGTACCACATGTGAGCCAATGAATCCCGCACCGCCTGTAATGAGAATGTTTTTCATGATATGGTAATTATGATTGATATTGATTGTTTAATAGAACACAGATGACACAGATGGAACTGATTTTCACTGATTAAAGCTGTGTGTGTCTTTATTATCCATGTTATCTGTGTTGTGTGATTTTTCTGTCATTGGTAAATATTTTTCTCCTGAATTCAGGTTTTTTACCGAAATTCAATAACAAACCCACTTCTTTATCTGTTGCCTTTAAATAATTAACCAATTGTAATTCATGCTCTTCAACTAAACATTCGGCTGCTTTTAATTCCACGATAACCGTGTTTTCCACAAAAATATCAGCAAAATATTCTCCTACAACATTTTCAGAATAATATACTTTTATTGGCTTTTGTTTTTCGACATATATTTTTTGTTTGCTCAATTCAATAATCATTGCATTTAAATATACCTTTTCAAGGAAACCAAATCCAAGTGTATTATATACAGAATAAAAACAGTTTATGATCTTACTGGTCAAATCTTTATGTAAGAATTCTTTCATAACAACTGATTGTTTAATAGAATACAGATGACACAGATATTAAGGATTTACACAGATTAATTAGTGAAAATCTGTTCCGTCTATGTTTTACTGAAAAATTATAATCTGCTTTAATCAGTGAAAATCTGTTTCATCTGTTTCATCTGTGTTCCATTACAAGGCCTTTCAATAATGTTTTCAGCATAGGTGCTGTTAAAACCCTCAGTCATTCAGAATACCTGCCGCCAAATTCTGCTCCCATCTCCACGCTGAATCCATCATCTCATCCAGGCCCTTTTCAGCTTTCCATCCCAGCTTGATGTTTGCCAGTGTGGTATCGGCCCAGATTTGTTCAATATCACCCGGCCTTCGCT
>SKTQ01000177.1 GCA_007122505.1 Bacteroidales bacterium
TTCTGTTGGCCCTGTAAAAATTGTAGAAGGGATAATGATGACTGTTCTGGTTTCCGTCTCCGAGTGTCAGCTCAGGCAACTGTCCGATAAACAGCTCAGTGTGCAGCTCATAAGCGTGGGCGTCTTCTGCTACAACTTCTAAGTTTACCGGTGTTCCGTCTATCGTTGAAGGATGGGCGGATACATTGAACGCGATGGCAATGGTTTCACCGGCTGTTACCGGCTCCAGTTCCATTTCATTTTCTTCGATGGTAAAATATGGCGAATTACCGTGCAGGCTCACAACGGTGTATCTTGCGTCGGTATTGCCATGGTTGGTTAGTTCAAATATGAGTAGTGCCTCCTCGCCCGGATCCAGTCTTCCGTTCCCGTCTCCATGTTCACTGTCGTCAATCACATATTCGGCATTCAGTGTCAATACAGGAGCATTGGCGGTGATTCTGAGGTTGGATGTCCATTCATCTTCGCCATCAGTTACGGTCAAAATAAATGTGGCCATGTGCTGGTTGGGTACATCCATACTCACCTGGAAGCTGAATGCATCGGCAACGGTGGCGGTATTCCCTGTGTCACCGGCATTCATAGGATCAAATGTTACTGCTTCTCCGGCATTTTCAAGCGTAATGTAATCATCATCACCGGAAAGGGTGGCAGTAACCTCCTCAACCGGATCCGCACCCACATTTTTGAGGGTAAGGTCAATGGTGAATGACTGGCCATAATTGGCCTGCTGTGTGCCATCAGGATCGTTGATCAGATAGTTGTCAATAACAACAAAAGGTCCTTCTAATGCCGCTGCTGGTACTTCCACAATGTAAGGAATGTATTGCGGTTTTGTTACGGCGATGGTTACATCACCTCCGTCAAGAATGGGGTCGATGGGTACTTCAACTTCTCCGTCAACACCGACAAATGCTGCTCCATGAAGAACACCGTTTTTTGAAACAGCCACATAAGAACCCGGAAGCGCTTCTACAGTGTAAGTGTCCAGCCCGATGGGAACAATAGGCATATGGCTGACCACATTTTCACTGCCTTCAGTAAAATAAATGATGGTGGAAGGATCGCCAAAAGTATGATAACCTTGCCAGTACCAAAGTGCACTGGAATGTGTGGGATAATTTTGAATATGGGCTTGGGTGAGCGCCAGGTTCCCGACTAATTTTGTGGAGGCAACTGCATGGTAGTCGCCCACAAACTGCGAATCATAAGCACCCATGGTTGTTTCCTCAACCGTGGGTACGTATCCTCCGTTGTTTCCCTGAATGGGGAAAGCGCCAACAGCCCAGTAGAAGTCTTCAAACCAGTGGGTGTTTGGCGCCGAACCTATATAGGCAACGGCACCCTTGTTTCCTGCCCTTACCCAGGCCTCGCCAATACTTTCAGGGTGACTGAAAAGAGCACTTTGGCAACAGTTTCCAATGGCCAAAGGATACCGGTTTGTATTGGTCATGTTGTGAACATCGGATACCGAAAGGTTTGGCCCTGCCCAGCTGGTGGGTGAACAATGTGCGGTAAAATTGATCAGGCTCACAGCAATCCTTTCCTCATCGTAAACACCGGCATAGCTTGATAAAAATGCATTGACATTGGTGAAGCCGTTGGCGGTGTTGAAATAATTCTGTGTGCCATAGTGTACGGTCGGTTGACCAACCTGTGGGTTCCAGAATCCGTCGGAGCCTGCAATAAGGGTAACATCATTCAGGTAGGAGGGATCTTCAAACTGATACTGCTGATAATACAAGATTTTATCCAGCTGGTTTTGTAACTCCTGTACGTTACGGGCCGATAGTCGCCCAACATACATTTCAGGAAACATATCTCCATCTACTGAACCATAGTATAGGTCAGTTACCTGGTTGGAAGCACTTCCGGTTGCGGAGGCGGGAAGCCTGGTTGGATCACCTACCACCATTACAAAGGTTGGTGCCGGATCTTCCGGTGTTGCGGCATCATATTGTGCATGAATAAAGTTTTGGATGGCGGCAGCCGTACTACCAACTTCACTGGTATATGCTTCAATAATATCAAAACCCTGGATGGTTTTCCATTCAATAAATGGTTGCAGTGTTTCTTCAAAATCATCATGAGAAACAATTACCATTTTTATGGGATAACGGGTTAAATCCGGATGATCATCAAAAAGATCCCTGTTGTTAAATGGGTTTATCACATAATTATATACAACATCAAAATAGGGTGAATAGGTAGAAGCCTTTATATACCTGGTTAATGCTTCATCTGCACCGGAATATTGGATTTCAACCTCAACATCGTTGAATACCCTGATGGTTCCTGCTTCCGGATTATATTGTACGGGAGCAACTGTTAAGCGTGCGATTCGCTGTCCACGCATGACACCAAGGACTTCAATGCTGGCCAGCTCCGGTTCCAGGAAAGTGGTTTTTGCATAATAAGATGGTTGGTACTCAAACGGTACATCCCTGATATCCTGATCTTTGCGAATAGAAGGCTGTACGGGCATCAGGGGGTGTTGCACACCCAAATCAGCGAGTTTATATTCCCTGGTTGTGTAGCTGATCACTTCAACATGCACATCAGCACCAAAAGGAATTTCCACAAGCTTATGCTGGGCCGGTAGCTTTGGGGTACCAAGCTCTCCCACACTATAACCAAAGGGCATTACCAGTTCAGTAAAATAACCCTGTTCGGTCTTTACATTGAAAAAATTTAAACCCTCAAAAGTAAAATCTACCCTTGTGGTTTCAAAATCGTTTTTGGTAACCTCTACGATTCGTCCACGCTCAGATTCAAAATTGATCATGGGAGTTTGTGCAAACACATAACCGCAAACAATAACGAAGGCTATGCTTAATAGCAAGTGTAATTTGTTTTTCATTTTAAGAAAGGTGTTTTTGTGTAATTATGCAGAAATTTAGATTTGTAAAAGTACAAATTTCCTTACAATTGGCAAAAGAAGTATTAACCTGCATAATAATGTAGGTTAAAAAGGCCATGTGATCATAATCATGGGCACCCCCACAGCAACGATAATGATTTCCAGTGGCAGGCCCATTCGCCAGTAGTCGGCGAACTTATAGCCGCCCGGCCCCATGACCAATGTATTGGACTGATGTCCGATGGGTGTAAGAAATGCACATGATCCGCCGACAGCCACAGCCATCAGAAACGGGTCGATGGACAGATCAAGGCCGTTGGCCACACTGATGGCAACAGGAGCCATCAAAACCACGGTTGCTGCATTGTTTATGATATCAGACAGGAACATGGTAACAACAAGGATCACGGTCAGAATAGCCCAGGGTGGTAATGTTTCACCGAAATGCAATATTTGTGAAGCAATGGTTTTGGCGCCTCCGCTTGTTTCAAGTGCACCTCCAACGGGGATCATGGCTGCAAGCAGAACAATGACCGGCCAGTCGATGCTATGGTACACTTTTTTTAGCGGCAATATGCCCGATAATACCATGGCCAGGGCCGCCATAGAGAAGGCAACCTGCACAGGCAAAAAGTTGGTTACCACCATGATTATCGCGAGTATGAAAATGCCGAGTGCCAGGGGTATCTTTTTTTGGTAACCCAGTCTTAAGCCTCTTTGAGCCAGTGGTAAACAGCCAATGGTCGTGATGGCTTCGTCAAGCATGTGTTCTCTGCCCTGGAGCAAGAGCACGTCGCCGGTTCGGAAAATTACATGGTCAAGCCTTCTGCGGATCTTTTGTTCTTTCCGGGCAACGGCCAGGAGGTTTACCCCAAAACGGCTGCGCATCTTTAAGGCAGCCGCCGATTGACCAATGATCGGGGAATCGGCCATTACGATGGCTTCAGTAATGCGGATGTTTTTTGACCCTTCCGCATCTTTTCGAAACTTTTTGTCACCCACAAGCTTAACACCCGTGTCATCCAGGAAAGCTTTCAGATCATCAGTATCTGTTTCCAGTATCATGATATCGTCGAACCGGATCTCTTCCTCAGGACCGGGAGCGTGTATTCTTTTGCCTTTGCGTATAAGTCCCAGGATACGCACCTCCGAATCAGTGATCTCTTCAATTTCCTTAATGGTTTTGCCTTTTACCTTAGCGTTTCTGGCAACTTTTACCTCCGTGATATACTCTTCTATATCAAAGAGTTCAGATGCTGATTTTTTTGCAGCCCGGTTGGGCAGCAATCGCCATCCAATCAAAGCAATGAAAAGAATGCCTGCGATGGCAAGACTTACTCCCACGGGCGCAAAGTCGAACATGCCAAAAGCTTCCCCCATGGCATCGGCTCTGAAAGTGGCAATGATGATGTTTGGCGGGGTGCCGATGAGTGTGGTCATTCCGCCTAAAAGCGAAGCAAATGCGATGGGCATGAGTATGTATGAGGGAGGATGCCCGCTATTCCGGGCCATGGCTATGGCCACAGGCATCATGATGGCAAGTGCCCCCACGTTATTCATAAATGCCGAAGCCACCGCCACAAAAACCGATAACGTGATGATCTGGATCAGCAAACCTTTTCCCACTTTCATTACCCATTTCCCAAGCAGGTCAATGAGTCCTGAAAACTCCAGCGCTTTGCCGATAACAAGCACTGCTGCCACCGTAATTACGGCAGGATGCCCGAACCCGGTAAATGCTTCCGCTGCTGGAATAAGCCCTGTCGCCACCAGGAAAAGCAAGGCAATGAGGGCTACCGCATCATGACGTATCCTGCCCCACGCAAAAAGAATGAGTACCAGAAAAAGGGTAGAGAAAACCAAAAGCTGTTCCATATGCTCATGCAGGCTTGTTCAGAGCAAAAGTATGGTTTTTTATAAAAATGTGAAAATATGGAAATGTCTAAAGGTCGAAATGTCTAAAGGTCGAAAAGTCAAAA
>SKTQ01000334.1 GCA_007122505.1 Bacteroidales bacterium
CTATACAAACGGATCCGAAGGATGTTTACGAAAAAAATCAGGGTAATCGTTGGTTGTTTTCATTTTTCCCCGCCGCCTCGGTATAGGCCGGGCTTGACCGGCCTAAAAATATCTTGTTGTAAGGACTGAATGTAGGGACAGGGCTTGACCTGTCCATCACAACAGCCGTACTGTTTTCCACACAAAAATTTTGCCTAATTTGCCACTTGTTGATTGACGTGCATATATAACTGTATGTGGTTGTAAATGGGTATCCTATCCGGAAAACAGGAGTTGCCTAAGCGGTGAAAATGATTACAAGCGTTCAAATGGGAGAATGACCTTATTTATTTTATGAAAGATAACTGAAAACTTTGTATGTTTCTGGTTGTGATCCCTTTAATTACCCTTATTACCTTAATGCTTAAAATAGTTGCCACGAATGCACGAATGAAAAAATCAAAGGATTTCCGATATAATTTGTTACTACTGTCCGGCAAAATTGTATTAAGACCCTGTGCTTTTGTTCATAACCGCAAGTTTGGCAGGATGTTTATGCTGGGACTGATTTTGCATATGGTGCTTGCACATGTTGGCGTTACCATTTTTTGATCCAGAACAACATAGGTTTTTCCGTTTCTTCTTTTTCACCGATATCAAGCCACTGGAATGTGGTCATAAGATCGGGCCGGGGCGTGTATCCTCTCTTTTTCCAGAAAGTATCCAGAGTCCGGTATTCTTTGGGTCGCAGAGGATGGTCCAAGGGGCGCTGCACAGCGCAAAATGCAGTGATATTGTAGCGGCCGGATGCTCTTGCATGTTTTTCCCGTTCGTCAAAAAATACATGACCAATGCCCCGCCCACGATACTGACTGTATAAGAGAGATTCGCCAAAATAAAAAATGTTTTCTGTTGTGATGCCGGCCTTCAGAAAAGGCCTTTTAACTTCATTTGTTTCCATTTCCATGGGCATCCCGGATGACGCACCTATAACACGGTTCCCATCAATGGCCAGCACCATGACAGTCTCTTCCGAACGAAGATAAGTAGCGAGGTATCCTTCTTCGTATGCAGCACTTCCCTCATACAAATAGGGGAAGTCCCTGAATATATCCATTCGTAACCTGGCAAGGTCCGGAATAAATGGTTTGATGGCTTCGCCCGATACTGTTTTTATGATCACTCCCATAATTCTGTTCATTCTTGTGGCTAACCAAAATTGGTTATCCGAATTGTTCTGTTTCTTGCCGGATTATTAGAGAAATCTCTTGCTCCGGCGATCGACATCTTACCGCAAAAATAACAAGAAAGAGGTTTTATAATGCCTGATGCACGCATTTTGTAGTTTACTCGGCTTGCATTGTGTATCTTTGCAGGTATAACATAAACATATTTTATTTTGGACTTTTCTTCATTTGGATTGGATAAGCGTTTGTTGGAAGGGATAGAAGCCATGCGTTTTGAACAGGCTACGCCGGTTCAGGAGCAGGTTATTCCTGAAATATTGAATGAGCGTGATGTAATTGCTTGTGCCCAGACCGGCACCGGGAAAACGGCTGCTTTTTTATTGCCCGTTATCCACAAAATCATCACCAGTGAGCGCCGGGAGAAAATCAAGGCCCTTGTAATCGTGCCAACCAGGGAGCTTGCCGTACAGATCGCGCAGCAAATGGAAGGTTTCGGCTATTTTACGCCGGTCAGTTCACTCGCCATTTATGGCGGGGGTACAGGTGAAGTGTTTTCCAATGAAAAACGGGCGCTTACCAGTGGCGCGGATATGGTGGTCTGTACACCGGGACGGATGATCAGCCACCTGAACCTGGGATATGTTGATTTCAGTGATCTCGATTTTCTGATTCTGGATGAAGCCGACAGGATGCTGGACATGGGTTTTCACGACGACATCATGAAAATCATATCTTTCCTGCCAAAGAAAAGGCAAAGCCTGCTGTTTTCTGCCACCATGCCAATCAAGATAAGGGACCTGGCGCGCAAAATACTCCGGCGACCCATAGAAATCAATATCGGTTTATCCACGCCGCCCGACCAAATCAGGCAGGAAGCCTATGTTGTGTTTGAAAGTCAGAAAATGCCTTTGGTCAACATGCTCGTCAGGGATGAAAGGATGAAAAGCATCCTGATATTCAGTGATACCAAGGTGGCCGTTAAGCAGTTGAGCAGAAACCTCAAGAAGCAGGGTTTGTCGGTGGAAGAAATCCATTCAGACCTCATTCAGGCTGAACGTGAGGAAGTGATGAACAGGTTCAAGAGCAGGCAGATCAGGATTCTGGTGGCTACTGACATTATCTCAAGAGGCATTGATGTGGAAGATATTGACATGATCATCAATTATGATGTACCCCATGATGCAGAGGATTATGTGCATCGCATCGGCAGGACTGCCAGGGCCGGTGCACATGGCAAAGCGTGTACATTTATAAACCCTGAAGAGCAGCGCCAGTTTGCATCTATTGAGCGCCTGTTGGGGAAAATTGTGGAAAAATCAAAGGTGCCTGATGAACTCGGGGAGGTACCCGAATACCGAACCCAGTTTGATAAAGCAAACAGAGGCCGAAACAGGAAATTTTCAGGCAGAAAAAAGCAAGGCAGTGGATCGTTCAAAAAAAGATCATCCCGTCCAAAATCCCGGTAAGCTATGTCTGCCGTTATCCACTCTTTCATCACTAAAATAAAACCAGCATAAAAACAGCAATCGGGCAGGAGAGATGCAGAGCACAACATCAGTAAACTTTACCAGTGCCGTTTTTTCACCGGACTACGAAAATATCCGGAAACATGTTCTGCATGCCATTCAGGAGTTTGATGATCTGGGCATCAAAGTAGGCAAGGGAAAAAGAAATATGGTAAAGCATATTGTTGTGGACAATGTGCATCTGAATGTAAAATCCTTTAAAGTTCCCAATCTGTTCAACCGTTTTATTTACCATTCAATAAGAAAATCAAAAGCCCGGAGGTCTTACGAATATGCCCATTATCTCTTGCAGCATGACATTGGCACGCCTCCTCCGGTGGCCTTTTTTGAGCAAAAGAATGCTATGTTGCTTGGGAAAAGTTTTTATGTGAGCCTGCATATCCGCGAGGACCTGACCCTCAGAACCCTCATTGATCATCCTGAATATGCCGGCAGGGAGGAAATCCTCAGGCAATTTACCCGATTTACCCACCGTTTACATGAAAAGGGTATTCTTTTTCTGGATCATTCGCCGGGTAATACGTTGATCATCAAACAAAAATCCGGTGATTATTCCTTTCATCTGGTGGACCTGAACCGGATGAAACTAAACCGTAAAATGGATTTCCGCACACGCATGAAAAATTTTGCGCGATTATCGGCAACAGAGGAGATGCTGCAGATAATGAGTGAGGAATATGCTCTGTTGACGGGTTTTGATCGCGAAAAAACCTTACAGGCTATGCGCCATTACACCCAAAAAAACGGGCGCAGGCGCAAGCGGAAAAAGCAGATCAAAAAACGAATGGGAAAATATAAGCTTTGAAAGCCTAAGATTCTTCCTTTTCTTCCTCAGAGCCGGCTTCTTCTTCACCGGGTTTTTCAGGTTCTTCATCTTCCGGTTTTTCTGCTTCTTTGTCAAGGTCTTCGAAAGTAACGTCTGATCCTTGACCAATGGAACCGGTCGGTTCAACCGAGGGTTTGTCTTCCTTTATGATTTCCCCCTGAAGATCGTCGATGGCTTTGAAGACTTCTTCCAGTGCGTCCTGAAATTTCTCAAAATCTTCCCTGTAAAGAAACAGTTTGTGTTTTTCGAAAAAAAACTTGCCTGTCTGCTGGTTAAATCTCCTCTTACTCTCTGTTATGGTAAGATACAATTCGTTGGAACGTGTGGATTTCACATCAAAAAAGTAGGTTCTTTTTCCCGCCCTTACTGCTTTTGAATAAACATCGTCCCTGGGAACATCGGTGCCAAATTCTTCCATAATAGTCCTCCTGTTTTCTTACTTTTTCAATAAATTTTGGCATTCTATAAAACCATTTTGGCCGTCAAGCCAACACAAATTTAATAAAATCAATTAAAAGCAGAAAAAATTTAAGTTACTTTTGCAATGATTTTTTTGGGATGGTACCTTGTTATTGTGCATATCCCGTTTTTGTGTCATCATAATGAGTAAAGCTGTATGTTGAACCGACGACATCTGCGTGTAAAGGTCCTTCAATCTCTGTATGCATTTATGCAATCGAACAATGATGATCTTTCTTCCGGAGAAAAAGAATTGTTGTACAGTATAGATAAGATTTACGAGCTCTATCTTTTCCAGTTGATGCTTCTTACTGAGATTGTATATCAGGAAGAACAGATGATGCACGAAAACAAGTCGAAATTTTTACCGACAGACGAGGAGATGGATCCGAACAGGCGGATGATTGAGAACAAAATTTTGCGTCGTGTTGCCGACAACCCTGACTTGCAGAAAAAGGCCCGGAACAAAGGTGTTAACTGGGAGGGAGAAAAAGCGCTTGTGCGGAAACTGATTCAGCAGATAAAAAAACAGGCTTATTATAAGGCTTATATGGCTGAAGAAAAGGTTGACGAGGAAATTGACCTGCGTTTCGTGTTGAAAATTGTCAATAAGGATATTCTTCCCGGGGATGCTTTGTATTCTTTTTACGAAGAAAAAAGCATTTATTGGCTGGATGACTGGGAACTTGTTAATAAAATGATGATCAAAACCCTAAAGAATTCGCAGGAGTCTGGTGGCGAACTGGTGCTGATGGACTTATATAAAGACCCGGCAGACAAGAATTTTGCTATCGAACTGTTCAGAAGATGCATTCTGAACCACAGTGATTTC
>SKTQ01000316.1 GCA_007122505.1 Bacteroidales bacterium
CCGTATTCTTCGCCTGAAAAGGCAATAAAAATGATGCTTCTGTCGAATTCGTAATTGCTGAGGATGCGGGCGGCCTCCATTACACCTGATGTGCCGGATGCATTGTCGTCGGCACCGGGGGCGAGCCCGCTCCATGAGATGGAGTCGTAGTGGCCACCAACAATAACGTATTCATCCGGATGTTTTGTGCCGGTGAGCGTGGCAATCACATTGTCACTCGATGGACCTCCCGGCATGAAAAACGCCATGGTCTCAACATCAAGGCCCCATCCCAGGAATTGACTCTCAATCCATTCCTGGGCCAGAATGCTCTCCGGTGCATAGGCATTGCGCGTACCATAATCTTCTAAGTGCTGAACCCGGTCGGTGAGCAGTTCACCATCCACCTGGTCTATCAAATACTGAACAAAAGGATCAGGCTCTGTTCTGGATACCCTTTCGAATAATCGTTCAGCAGCCAACCGTGCCTCCCGCTCAAAAATCCGGATCATGCCATCGTTTCTAACAGTCGTAAACTGTCTGTGAAGATGTTCGGCAACACCCACAACAAGACAATGTCCTGCATCGTAAAGCAAATCAGCATAGGGTTCTATGTCAGCGATATAAGTTTGTTTGTCGGTGTGCCTGTCAACAAAAACCAGGTAGTAACCATAACCCTGCCGCCATGGTTCGGTATCCAAAACATGAAAACCTTCTTCAGGTTCGGCATGATTGGTGGCAATAACCATCACATCATCATGATAATGAATGACCAAATGAGGGTTTTCAAACAGACGGCGGGTCTCGTTGATGTCATTTGTTTTGATCAATACCAGTTCCGACGCCGCTACCGAACAGGTGATCAAGACCATAAAAACAAAAGACAAAAAGGGAAAAACAGATCGCATAATTGTAATTATTTGGTTTTCTTTTGCTAAGATATGAGAATTATTCCAGATTATTAACAAATTTATTTGCTATAAACGGCTAAGAAAACTATGTGAAATTCTTTTGTTTTAAAGATTTCAATATAGCAAAATATGACCCGCCCAACCCCCATCTCAATATTTTTTTGCAATTTTGATGAATGATGCAGTGACTTTCTGCTGATGGATATATTTGGGATGTAAACGGTTTTATCCCGCTGCCTCTTTTGCCGTAAACCCATGGAAACAACCTTGAAACAGGCCTTGAAAGAATTGTACAGGGACGATATGCTGACATTTTTTGCACAGCATCCCGAATACTTCCCTGAGGCCATTAAACTGGCCATGGGCGACGAAAATCCCTATTGCTGGCGTGCGGCATGGCTCATCTTCGGATGCATGGAACAAAACGACCACAGAGTCAGGGAATATGTCCCGGAATTCATCCGGATATTGCCGGAAAAGCAGGGCGGACACCAGCGTGAACTGCTTAAAATCCTCGACAGGATGGAGATCAGCGAACAATTAGAAGGCGTGCTGTTCGATCACTGTGTCAACATCTGGGAAAAAATCTCCGGGATCCCATCCGCCCGATATTTCGCCATCAAAACCATTATCGGCATGGCAGCCAAATACCCCGAACTGTCGAAAGAGGTATATTTCCTCACCGGCGAACACTACCTGGAAACCTTGTCGCCCGGGATCAGGAAAGCGATCCTGAAAATGCTCAAAACGCCCGAATGAGTTAGCACCGGGGGAGAAAGAATCCCAAAATAAACTCTGACCACCATATTATCTGCTTTCCCAATTATGGTGAAATACGCCCTATAATGATACCGCTTAATGTTGGAAATCGCTATATTTGTGCAAACAAGTACCCGGATGCTTTTTAAAATGCTTTTTGCGAAACTTAACATCATCGTGGCTCAACCATTTGGCCCCTCTGTTTGTTAATAATTACGGATGGGTATGAATCCGGAGAATTGCCCCCGGAAATACATCCAGCATCCGTTCAGCATACTACAGGAATAAAAAGGGAGACAAGATATGTACGGACATACGCGCACCACCGAAAATATACCGTCAAAGCCCCTCATGGCATGGGATGGAAAATGTGGATTTTGTCACTACTGGGTGATCAAATGGAAGATCCTCACTGGCGACAAAGTGGAGTATAAACCCTTTCAGAAAGCGTACGAGGATTTTCCCGACATCGACCTTAGCGTTTTCCGGAAGGCCATCCATTTCATCGACACCGACGGCAAGGTTTATTCCGGTCCGGCGGCCGTTTTCCAGGCCCTCCACAAATACGGCAGCAAATGGAAGTGGGTGATGCCCCTGTACCGCAAAGTGTGGTTCTTCCGCGCGCCTTCCAACCTGTTTTACAGCTTCGTGACCCGCAACCGCGTGTGGATCTACGAGTTTACCATCCGCCTTTTTGGCAAAAACCCCGCCCGACCCAAACATTACTGGGCCATCTACGCCGGTGTACTCCTTGTGTCGGCGGTGGTGGTGTGTGTAACCTGATTTATGGGGGTTGTTTCGTGCTAATTATCAAATAACTGCCGGAAACTCAACCATCAAGCTTTGACCGTGCCGAGTTTTTTTCTGTCTTCCGGACAAAAATTTTATCCAATTTGCAACTTGCTGATAGACATGCATGTATAATTGTGTTTGGCAATAAATGGATGTCCCGTCAAAAATCACAGTAACTCCTGGGTAAAAACTTGAACATAGTTTTCAGCTCAAAAACACTGTGTATAAACAAATCGACAAATTCTGTTCTTTTTGTTATATACTGTTTTTAATTCTTCCGGGATCAAACGTTGGTTATTTGGACAGGTCAAGCCCTGTCCCTACAAATATCCGCATTAAATTAACCATAGGCCGGTCAAGCCCGGCCTATACAATCGTATCCGAAGGATGTTTACAAAAAAAATCAGGGTAATCGTTGGTTGTTTTCATTTACCCCTGCCGCCTCGGTATAGGCCGGGCTTGACCGGCCTAAAATGTCTTGTTGTAATGGCAGGATGTAGGGACAGGGCTTGACCTGTCCATTACAACAGGAGCAACCATCAAACTTTGACCCTACCGAGTTTTTTCAGCGTTCTCACATGCGACATAAAGGCTGCGGCAAAACTTTCGTAAACGTAATACGGCATGTTGAACTCCCTGGTTGTGGTTTCCACAATTTTTGCCAGGGCAGGGTAGTGTACGTGACAGATCTTGGGGAAAAGGTGGTGTTCAACCTGGAAATTCAAACCACCAACATACCATGAAAGCCATTTGTTGTTTCTTGAGAAATCGCTCGTTGTCTTTAACTGGTGGACAATGAGTGAATCCGGCATTTTGCCGTTTTCATCCGGACTGATCTGTTCCGGCCCTTCCACCACGTGCGCCATCTGGAAAACCAGGCTTAGTATCGTGCCTGCGGTAAGGTGCATGATTGTAAAGCCGAGCAGCACCTGCCACCAGAGAAGGTTCGTGAATAACAGCGGAAATCCGAAGATGACACCAAAGTAAAGAATCTTTGAAATGATCAGCCATGTCATGGAGCGGCGGTATGTGCGGGCCGAAATATTGGTAAAACCCATTTTTCGGTTATGAATCCGTTTGGAAACATCGCCGAAAACCATGGAAAAGGTCATCAGGGAATAAAAGAACCAGGCATAAAAGTGCTGGTATTTGTGGTATCTCTTCAGTGGTGAGGCAAATGCAAACCGGAGAATAACCCTGCTGTTGATGTCTTCATCCTTGCCGTATATGTTGGTGAACACGTGATGCAGCTTGTTGTGCTTGATTTTCCAGTTGTAGCAGTCGGCCCCGAGCAGGTTCATGGTAAGCCCCAGCCAGCGGTTTGCCTTTTGGTTTTTGGAATACCCGGCATGGCTGGCGTCGTGCATCACCGACATGCCAACGCCTGCAATCCCAAATCCCATGATGAAATACATCACCATAACTAACCACAGCGGCATACCGACACTCAATATGAGCACGAAGGGGGTCAGGTACATCAGCAGCATAACCACCGTCTTGGAGAGCATGCCGGGCGTATAATGTTTGGAAATGCCCTTTTCGGAGAAATATTGGTTAACGCGCCTGAGCAAGGTCTTTTTAAATTCAGGTACAGCTTCTTTGGCAAAAGTTATTTTGTTGTTCATGAATATCCATTTTCGTATGAAAGCTTGGGTTTTGTAGCCGGGGGGGTGTGCTGCGGCCTTTTATATCTTGCAAAGATACGGATTTGTTTAATGTGCAAATGTAATAATGTGAAAATGTACCAATTAATCAATGTACCAATTAATCAATGTACCAATTAATCAATGTACCAATTAATCAATGTACCAATTAATCAATGTACCAATTTACCAATTTGCAAATGTACCAATGACACCATCTTTGCGGTCTTTGCGTGATTTAACCTTTGCGGCCTTTGCGTGGAAAAAATTGTTTCACGCAAAGACCGCAAAATAAAATAAGCCCGCAAAACAATGTGCTACCTACTTCTTACTATCTACTACTTACTTCTTACTACTTACTTCTCCGGAAAAAAATTTCAGTCAACACCTTCCATGCGTCTATCGAAAAAACCACGGCCCTCACCCCAAACCCCCACCCATACACACTCCATGAAATATACACTTCTCTTTGCACGGATAAGATTTTATTTTATATTTACGTCGTCTTTTCGCTCCCGGCGGTGGATTTTTTTGGGTTTTTAACAGCCCTTCGGTGGATGGGATCATGGGAGTGAAGGGGCGAAGCTGTGTTAAATGTGCAAATGAGTAGATGTGCAGATTAGCAGATTAGCAGATGTGCGGATGTGCGGATGTGCGGATGGAGCCTTCGCGTACTTTGCGTCTTCGCGGTGAAAAAATCAACCACAAAGGCGCAGA
>SKTQ01000036.1 GCA_007122505.1 Bacteroidales bacterium
CCTTTCGGTGACCGGATCGATACGGTTGCCTACTGGCTGCAACTCCCGGAGGAACAGCGTCCCAGGTTAGTGATGTTTTATTTCCATGAGCCCGACAGCCAGGGGCATCGTACAGGACCGGACAGCCGTGAGATTGATGAACTGGTGATGGAGCTGGACAGCTTGGTGGGGGTCTTTATCCAAAAAATGAAGGAATTGCCTATTGCCGATCGTCTGAATATCATTGTGACATCCGATCATGGCATGACAGAGCGCAGCATGGAAAGATACATTGATCTGGAAAAATACATTGAACGCGACTGGATTGACATCGCTTTTGGGGGCAATCCTGTTATGTTCTGGCGTCCGGTTGAGGGTATGAAAGACCGTGTGTACAATGCGCTTAAAGACGTGGAGAATATGTACATCTGGCGTGCAGGTGAGCTTCCCGAACGACTAAACTTCGGGCATAACCCACGGGCACTTGACCTGGTGGTACTGGCTGACTCCGGCTGGAGTATCGGCTGGGGCGAACCTGTTGAGCGCTTCTATACAGGAGGTGGCCATGGATGGGACAACGCCAAAAAAGACATGCATACCATTTTTTACGCCATGGGCCCTGCTTTCAAGGAAAACCACGTGCATCCACCCATCGAAACCGTTGATCTATATCCGCTCATCACAAGAATCATGGGCCTTGAACCCGCAAAAGTTGACGGCAAAGCAGAGCGCACTGAAGGAATGCTAAAGTAAACTACCGGTTACATTCCAACATTCGGCTTCAGGCAGGGCAGCAGGCATCCTATTAACTGAATAGATCCTTATGAGAAAAGGGCATCAGCATATCCATCCGGGCATTGCCAGGGTCGGAAACCTGTCTGTTGGCAAAGGACACCCTGTGTGGCTGCAATCCATGACCAAAACAGATACCCGCGACACGAATGCAACAGTAAAACAATGCATCGAATCTTTTGAGCAGGGTGCCGCACTTATGCGTATCTCCATTCCGGACAGAACGGCATTACAACATTTTACCCTTATCCAAAAAAAAATCAGGCAGGCAGGTTTTCAAAATCCGCTTGCTGCGGACATCCATTACCGGGCCGACCTTGCCATAGAAGCTGCACGGGTTGCCCAAAAAATCAGGATAAATCCCGGCAATTTTGTTTCTGCATCAAAAAGAGAAAACATAGCTTCATCTGAGCATCCTGCTGACAACTACAAAGAACTGACATACAATGAGCTGAGAAAACTAACCGATGTTTGCAACAACAACGGTACAGCGATCCGCATTGGCGTAAACGCCGGTTCATTGCCCCCTCATATTATCCGGAAGTTCGGACATACAAGTTCGGCTTTGGTGGAAGCCACCGCTGAATACCTTGAAATATTGGAAAATCTCAGGTTCTTTAACACGGTGATATCGATCAAATCCAGTCGCATCAGGGAAACGGTTGATGCATGCAGAGCCATTCAGGAAAGGATGCAGATGCAAGGGAGGTTTTATCCGTTGCATATTGGCGTCACAGAGACCGGGAATGGCATCAGTGGCCGGATGAAATCTGCCGCAGGCATCCTGGAATTGCTCCATAGTGGTATCGGCGAGACGCTTAGGGTAAGCCTGAGTGAAAGCCCGGTTAATGAAATTCTCTTTGGGAAGGAATTACTCAGGTTTGCCGGAATGTCGACTGATCATCCGGACACGTTATATAATCATAGCAACCACCATCTCAGTATCCACTCGGATGCTGAAACTCCGGACCCGTTAATTGCTGATGTGGTTTGGCAGTTTATTTCACATAAAAATCAAACCATCAATGATTTAACCATTAGATCTCCCGGTTTTTCTGATCAGGGTATAATTAAAAATGTGTCTGATCAATTGCTACAGGTCAGCGGTATTAGAATTGTGGAAACGGAATTTGTGGGTTGTCCGGGTTGTGCCCGCACGGAAATGGATATGGAAGGGCTTTGCGGCGAAGTAAAAAAGCGTTTTTCAGGTTTTCCCGGTCTCAAAATTGCCGTGATGGGCTGCATGGTAAATGGTCCGGGTGAGATGGGTGATGCAGATTATGGACTGATTGCTTCGGGTAAGGATTCGCTGATTCTTTACAAGGGGCAGAATCCAATCGGTAAATATGCGGATATCAAGTCGGCACTTCATCATCTTCAAAAAGAAATAAATCACTAATTTACAAATATTTACAGAAATTTAAAAATCCGATTTTTACTATATAAGGATTCTATAAAAGGTCGTATATTTGCCATTCTTTTAATCATCGGTACATCTTAGACGTGTGAGCTATGAACATTCTGATAACGGGCGACAGCGAGGTTGCGTTGCATCTTGCGGAGCTGCTGGCCGGTGAAAACCACGATGTTACGTTGGTAGCGCCGGACAAAGACTTTTTAAAGCTGATCGAGTCACATTCTGACTTATTAACCATGGTGGGTGATTCAACGTCCATTCAGGTTTTAAAGAATGCAGATGTTCGGCGAACGGAACTGGTTATCAGTGCACATCATGATGGTCGCCTGAACCTGCTCACTGCCATACTTGCCAAGCGGCTGGGTGCGCAGAAATGCATTGCCAAAGTGAATGAGCCTGATTTTTTTTCCGAAGAAAGTAAACAACAGTATCGAGAGCTGGGCATTGACTACCTTGTATCACCTGAAAAAATTGCCGCAAATGAGATTGCCAATTTGCTTACCAACACGGCGGCGGCAGAAATTTTTGACTTCAGCGAAGACCAGCTTTCACTGATGCTGGTTAAGCTGGAAAAGGATGCCCCGGTTGTGGGTAAAACGCTCCGCGAAATTGCCAGGGAGTATGAGCAGCTGAATTTCCGGGCTGTATCCATTCACAGGCGTGCCAAAACCATGATTCCGTCGGGTGACGACATGTTCCAGGAAGACGACCTGGCTTATGTGATCACCAAACCGATGGGAATTGATCATTTGCTGGAGTTGAGCGGGAAGAGACGTTTTGACGTACGCAACGTAATGATTGTTGGTGGCGGAGCAGTAGGAAGCCAGGCGGCGGCAGCCCTGGAAAAAAAGTTCAACATCAAGCTGTTTGAAATGAATCCTGACCGGGCCGCCGAACTGTCCGATTTGTTACGGTCAACATTGGTTATTAACGGTGACGCGCGTAATATCAACCTGCTGGAGAGCGAAAGTGTCAGTTCGATGGATGCTTTCGTGGCTGTTACCAATAATTCGGAGACCAACATCCTGACCTGCTTGCTGGCAAAGCGCTTTGGTGTTAAGAAAACCATAGCACTGGTTGAAAACATTGACTTTATTGAGATATCACAAAGTGTCGGTATCGATACCATCATCAATAAAAAACTGGCTACAGCGAGCTACATTATCCGGTTTACCATGACAGCAAAGGTGCTTTCAACAAAATGCCTGACCAGTGTCGACGCAGAAGTATTTGAGTTCGAGGTTGCTGAAGGATCTCCCATCACCAAAAAACCCATCATGAAATTGAATTTTCCAAAACAAGCCATCATTGGAGGGGTAATACGTGAAAACCGAGGCTATATCGCCGAAGGCGGGATGCAAATCCAGGCGGGAGACAAAGTTGTGGTTTTCGCGCTACCGGAGGCATTTCACGGGGTTGACAAGATGTTTAAAAGCAGGAAATAATTGTGGCGACAAAGTCCTCCATAAATATTAAACTGATCATCAAATTTACCGGCATGCTGGTAATGTTGCTGTCTGGCTTCATGCTGCTGTCGGCCGGCTGGTCATTGTATTACAATGAAGCAGGGGCATTAAAGGGATTGATCATATCAACGGTCATTACTTTTTTCTCCGGATTTATTTCATTTTTGCTGACCCGCAAACATGATTTTCGCAATATTGGTAAGAAAGAAGGTTACCTTATCGTTACGGTGATCTATGTGAGTATTTCCTTTTTCGGGGCACTGCCCTTCTATATTTCCGGTTCTATTCCCAGTTTCAGCGATGCATTTTTTGAATCCACTTCCGGCATTGCCACTACAGGGGCAACCATCCTTGTAGACATTGAATCACTGCCTAAGGGATTGCTTTTCTGGCGCAGCATGACACACTGGCTTGGCGGCATGGGTATTATTGTACTTACGCTGGCCATTCTCCCCATCCTGGGGGTAGGCGGCATGCAGCTTTTTGTTGCGGAAGTCCCGGGGACGACCCCAAGCCGGTTGCATCCACGTATCACACAAACTGCCAAAAGGCTGTGGGGCATATATGCAGGACTGACAGTTATTTTAACCGCATTACTCATGCTTGGGGGGATGGACCTGTTTCATAGCATCAATCATGCTTTCAGCACTGTTGCCACCGGAGGATTTTCCACCCAAAACGACAGCATTGCAGGTTATTCTGCATATATACAATACGTGATTATTTTATTTATGATTCTCGGGGCCACTAGCTTTTCTCTCCACTATTTTGTTTTGAAGGGTCAGTTCAACAAAGTACTGAATAACGAGGAATTCCTGTTTTTCTTAAAGCTGATGGGCGTATTCACCTTGCTATTTTTTACATCTCTGATGGTCATCAACCAGTCCGGATTGGAGTACACATTTCGAAAAAGCCTTTTCCAGGTTGTATCCATCGTAACCACCACCGGCTTTACTACCACAGATTACATGGAGTGGCAGGGTTTCTTGTGGTTCTTTTTGTTTTTGTTGATGTTTACGGGGGGCTGTATCGGTTCGACGGCTGGTGGGGTGAAGATGATCAGGGTACTGGTACTGGTAAAAAACACCCGCCTTGAATTTAAGCGATTGCTTCACCCCATGGCTGTGATACCGGTAAGGGTTA
>SKTQ01000345.1 GCA_007122505.1 Bacteroidales bacterium
CGTTCGCCGCAGGCGATCCGTTTTATCCGCGTTCCATCATAAGCGAGGTTATCTGTCATTTTCTTCACTCTACCATTATTGCTTCGCAGATGAAAAACTTTGCGTGCTCTGCGTCTTTGCGGTGAATAAACTACCACAGCCCTCTGTTGTTCTCTTCTCGGGTGAAAAAGAAAAAAAATCAGCACCCATAATTTACCGTCTTTTTGTATTTTTACCTCCGATATGTTTAATCCTTCACCAAAGTACGTAATCATCATACCATAAACCCTTCATCCCAAAAAACCAAACCATGCCAACACCTAAGCTATTCCTCTGGTTTCTTTGTTTATCCGCCTGTGTGGGATACTCCCATGGCAGCACCGTTGAAACGGTAGATATACCCAGTCCTTCCATGGATACCTCTTTACCCGCCGCTGTTATATTGCCCGAAAGCTATGCCGAAACCGACCATAGCTACCCGGTGATCTACCTCCTCCATGGTGCCTTTGGCGATTATCGCGACTGGCTGGACAAGGTTTCTCCCGACGACCTGGTGCAGAATCTGGCTAACCAATACAACATCATTTTTGTATTGCCCGAAGGCGGTACTTTCAGCTTTTACCTCGATAGCCCGGTGCAGGAAAACAGCCGTTATGAAACACATATCACTGCTGAAGTAGTACCATTCGTGGATGAGCATTACCGGACTGTGGCAGATCCGGGCGGAAGGGCAATCACCGGCTTGTCGATGGGAGGGCAGGGCGCACTGTACCTGGCTACGAGGCACCCCCAGCTGTTTGGCGCAGCCGGAAGCATGAGCGGTGCAGTCTACATGGATATCAATGGTTGGGAGCTGCCACAGGAAGATATCGACAGGCTTATGCAAGGCTTCAAGCAAACACTTGGTGACGACGTCGAACCTGAATTCCTGTCCAAACATTCGGTCAGCAATATGATTGACCAGATAAAAGCTAACAATATCCCCATCATTATCGACTGCGGCGTGGATGACTTTCTTATTGATGCCAACCGGAAATTTCACAAACGGTTACTCGAAAATAAGGTGCCACACGATTATATTGAACGTCCCGGCCGGCACAACTGGCCCTATTGGCAAAATGCACTGCTTTACCAGGTGCTGTTTATTTCGGAAGTCTTCCGGGGAAATGGCAGCATGGTGCAGGATTAATATGAGCTGGGAGCTGGGAGCTGAGAGCTGAGAGCTGAGAGCTGGGAGTTGGGAGCTGAGAACTGAGAGCTGAGAACTGAGAGCTGAGAACTGAGACTTTAGAGACTTAAGGGATTTTTAACTGTCTTGAAATTAGTACATCTGTGTTGATCTTTGGATTATAAAAATGACGGCGCGAAGCGCTTTAAAGATAAACTGCTTATAAATCAATTCTTATCCCATGATGAAAATGTTTTTTTTGTTGAAGAAGCAAATGCTTTTAGCCCTGCTGGTTTTGATTTCCTTTTCCGGGCGTTCCCATGACAATGTGATTCGGGCTATTTTTGAAAATGCGCTGAATTCGGATGTGGCCTATGAAAATCTGCGTATTCTTTGTGAAACTACCGAAGGACGCATATCCGGAACTCCGGAGGCGGCTGCTGCCGTTGAGTTTACCCGTCAGATCATGGCGGGGATGGACCTGGATAGCGTATATCTGCAGGAGGTGATGGTCCCAAACTGGAAAAGAGGTGAGCCCGAAGTGGCCCGCATGGTGTCTTCAAAACTTGGTTCTGCTGAACTGAATGTGCTGGCTTTTGGCCTGTCTGTGGGTACCGGCCCCGGCGGACTCATTGCAGAGGTTGTGGAGCTGCATCACCTGTCTGAGTTGGAAGAGCTTGGCAGGGAGGGCCTTGAAGGAAAGATCGTCTTTTTCAACCGGCCTTTTGATCATAGCCATTACAACACTTTCGCCGGCTATAGTGCCACCGTCGATCAGCGGTTTCGCGGGCCGGCCATGGCTGCCGAGTATGGCGCCGTAGCGGCGGTAGTTAGGTCTGTCACCAGCGCTGTGCATGACTATCCGCACACAGGTGTTACCCGTTATGTGGAAGGAGGGAAGAATATCCCGGCATTGGCCCTGAGTCCTGTTGCGGCCAACAAACTCAGCGACTGGCTGAAAACCGACCCCGCCCTGCATCTGTTTTTGCGCAACACCAGCCACCGCTTGCCGGATGTGTTGTCGTACAACGTAATTGGAGAAATCAGGGGTAGTACGTATCCTAACCAGATCATTACGGTTGGCGGGCACCTGGATGCATGGGACAATTCACAGGGGGCCCACGACGACGGAGCGGGATGCATGCAATCCATTGATGTACTCAGGATATTCCAGGAGCTAGGCATACAACCCAAACGGACCGTCCGTGCGGTGATGTTCATGGATGAAGAGATCCGGCAAAGAGGAGGGAACAAATATGCTGCACTTGCCCACGAAAGAGGGGAGGAGCATTATTTTGCCATCGAATCCGACAGGGGTGCTTTCACTCCACGGGGATTTTCCATCGACACCGATGAAGCAAGGCTTGCGGCCATGAAAGCATTGCAACCCTACTTTACACCATACGGTATGCATGAGTTTTTTGCCGGGGGAAGCGGTGTTGATATCGCTCCGCTGAAAGACTATTTTGATGATGTAACCCTTGTAGGACTTGTCACCGACTCACAACGTTATTTTGACCTGCATCACGCCGCAACCGACACCTTTGACCAGGTAAACCGCAGGGAAATGCAGTTAGGCAGCGCCGCCATGGCTGCCATCATCTACCTTGTAGATGTTTTGGATGCACTGATAACCGAGTAAATGTGAAAATGTGGGAATGTACAAATGTGCAAATAATCCCTCTTTGCGGTTTTTGCGTTCTAAGCCTTCGCGGTCTTCGCGAGGATAAAGAATTCCACGCAAAGAGCGCAAAATTAAAATATGCAAAATGCGCAAAGAGCTTAGTGGTAAGCAGTAAACAATGAGCGTTTCTGTCAACGCTACAGGAAAGTTCGGCAATGTGAAAAGGTCAAAATGTCTAGAGGTCGAAATGTGGTAATGTGAAAATGTACAAATGTGCAAGTGATCACCCTTTGCGGTTTTTGCGTGTTAAACCTTTGCGGCCTTTGCGAGGAATAAATCAATACACAACCCCGTCTTAAAAAAAATCAACCCATATCACCAACCCCGACCCCGAAGGGGTCAAACATAAATAGCCCCAGGTGCAACCTGTCGGAAAACCGACAACCTCCGCAAAACGAGAACCCCGAATGGGGTTCAACTAAATACTGCGATTGCCTGTTCCGGGATGTAAATAAATCAGTCATAATTATTGGAACACGGATGACACGGATGCAACGGATGACCACAGATTTTGTAATACGGTGATATCAAAAGAAAAAAATCTGTATTAATCTGTGTCATCTGTGTTCTATTAAAAAAACACACAAAAACCCCTTTTGCAACCCAAAAACAACTTTTTCCCGATTGGTTTGTTAAGGTAATGATATAGCCATTTTCCACCAAAACAAACCATGCATGTCATTAACCGGCAAAAAACGGCAGCAGGCCGAAATCATCTACCTGGTCCTGGCGGCGATGTTCATTACTTCACTGGTAACAAGCAACCTGATTTTTCAAAAATTCTTTTCATGGTCTCCTTTCGGCTTATATACCTTTGAGTTGAGCGTGGGAATCATTGCCTACCCTGTCACCTTCCTGGTAACTGATATCATATCTGAGATATACGGCCGCCGGATGGCCAACCGAGTTGTGTTGGCAGGTGTTTTTGCCAGCGGTTTTGCCTTACTGATCGTGCTGGTTGCTTCCATGGCGAACGCAACCGAGTGGTCACCACTGTCCGACGCTGAATTCGACAAGACATTCAGCTATACCTTTATTGCCGTCAGCGCTTCTCTCGCAGCATACCTGCTCGCGCAATTCTTAGATGTGCAGATTTTCCACTTCTGGAAACGGGTGACCAAAGGCAGGCATCTATGGCTGAGAAACAATTTTTCCACTTTTGCCAGTCAGCTCGTGGATACAATGGTTATCATCGGGTTGCTCTGTTCGTTTGGGGTAATCGATTGGGAGCTGTTTGTACCGCTGGTCGTAAACGGATTCTTGTTCAAGGTCCTGTTTGCGGCTGTCGATACACCCATTGCTTATGTCCTGGTTTATTTCATCCGGCGGCATTTTGGACTGAAAGGCGTAGGCGCGGAGATCAACCTGACACAGGAGGGTTAATGTGCAAATGTGGAAATGTGAAAATGTGAAAATGTGAAAATGTGAAAATGTGCAATTGTGGAAAGGTCGAAAAACTTTGCGTGCTCTGCTTCTTTGCGGTTAAAAAATTAAACGCAACCCTCTGTTTTTCTTTAATTTGATTGAACGCGGATAAAATACAAAATCTGCGATTATCCGCGTTCGCCGAAGGCGATCCGTGTAATCCGCGTTCCATCAAAAAACCGAAAATATTTGAAATTAATCCTTATGGAGAATGTGCACCCTGGTGGTTTCAATACCATTGGTTGTAAAAACCCTTAAAAGATAAATCCCGGATGCATGACCTCCAACAGCTATCTCATGCCTGTGATCACGCACTGCCGCGGAATAAACAACATCTCCCGAAAGGTTTATCAGGTAAACCCTCTCCATAACTGACCCTGCATGGATAGTTAGGCTGCTGCCGGCGGGATTGGGAAAAACAGTCAACCCATGCATATTCGGATCCGTAGTACGAAGATCATCTTCCTCTAATACAACGGTAATGATTGTGTCGTGATAAACCATAAAGGTATCTTCAACAC
>SKTQ01000253.1 GCA_007122505.1 Bacteroidales bacterium
GAAGAATTAAAAACAACACATAACAAAAAGAACTGGTTTGTCAATTTGTTTATATACAGTGTTTTAGAACTTAAAACTATGTTCAAGTTTTTACTCAGGAGTTTTTGTGATTTTTGACGGGGAACCCATTTATGATAAACACAATTATATGTGTTTGTTTATCTGTAAGTTAAAGATTAGACAAAATTTTTATCCGAAAGTCAGGAAAAGGAATAACGAAATTTTTTTTTATATCACACTGAGAATTTTAGAAAAGATGATCATCAGAACCAGGGCAAGAGGATAAACGGTTGCATATCCGAGCGATGCAGCATCAGTATCGGTTTTGGCATCAGCGGCGGCCAGCCCAGGAGTACTGGTCATACTGCCCGCTATTACACCAAGCAGGGTGGCAAAATTGATCTTCAGGAGGAATTTCCCAATGATGGCTGTGATAACCATAGGCACAATGGTGATAATGATGCCTGTGTACAGAAGTGTCCAACCGTAACTCACAAGGGCATCCGCAATGTGTGCACCGGCGTGCGTGCCCACTGTGGCCAGAAACATCAGGAGTCCAAGTTTTCTCAGCAGGCTGTTTGCACCACCCGACATATTCCAGATGATTGGCCCGGTTTTGCCCATCTTGCTGAGCAGGAGTGCCGCTGTGAGCACACCGCCCGTTGTCCCAAGGCTGAATTCAAACAGGCCAAAAACAGGGAAACTGACGGCTCCCAGCAAAACACCGATAACAATGCCCAAACTAATGGGCAGGAAGTTGGTTTCACTGAGCTGCTTTTCATTATTGCCCAGCAACTGCATCACCTTGGGCATGTTTTCCTCATCGGCTGCAACTAAAACCTTGTCGCCAAAACGCAATGTGCTGCCGGCACGCGGTGAAATGTCAATGCCACTGCGACGGATCCTTGTAACGGTGGCGTTATAATAGGCAGTCAGATTTAATTCACTCAAGCTTTTTTTGACAACGTCCTTGTTGGTAACCAGTATCCAGTTCACTTTGTAGCCGGAGGCTTTCGGAATTTTTTCACTGGTACGCGGACCGATCATCATTTCAACTTTGTCTAATGCTTCGTTTGTGCCTACAATTTTCAGTACATCACCGAGATAGAGCCGGGTTTGTTCTCCCGGCGCATAAACCTCATCTACATGGCGGATCCTGCTGATCACCGCACGTGTCATTGATCCGACACCAATTTCACCGATGGTTTTTCCATGGATGTTTTTGTTTTCCATGACAAAATGCTGTGCACTTACCTTCGGGTAGTCCGCTTCCAGCTTTTCCAGGTAGGCTTTTCCCTGCTTTTTCATATCCACACGCAAAATCAGGGGCAGAAGATGTATGGTGAGAATGGCAAAAATGGCGCCTGCAGGATATACCACACCATAGCCGATCGAAGGCGTGGTAGAACCGGAAATGTCAATGGCAGCAGCGAGTCCTGATGTACTGGTTAAAGCCCCGTTGAAAATACCAACCCCCAAAAGCGGATCAAGACTAAAAAACCGGGTTGTGGCAAAACTAAGCAGGGCAGCGGTGCTGACAAGCAACAAGCAAATGCTCAAAAACTGCCGTCCCGATTTCCGGAAGGCTTCAAAAAAACCGGGGCCTGCCTGAATCCCAATGGTGAAGATAAAAAAGACCAGTCCAATGGTTTGAAATGCTTCCGGGACCATGATGCCGTAATGTCCCATGATCAGTGCCACAAAAACCACAGCGGATAAATCCAGGGAAAAACCATGGAACTTGACATTTCCCAGCATGATGCCAAGGGTAATGATCAGGAATAGCGCGAAATAGCCTTCGTATATCAGTTCAGTCATCGCAAAAGGGTTGAACATTCAAAACCATTAACTGGTTTATTCAATCAGACATGCAAAGGTAAATCATCTTTCAAATTATTTTTCCATTGAAATGATTTATTTTTACTGTGTTGAGATAGACGTTTAAAAAATACAGACGGTCATCAGTATATCTTAAATATTTCGCTAACGAGGGATCCCGGGTATTTTGATGCAGAATCTCTTGATTCGGAAAGTCTTGATTGATTGATATTTTTTTTGAAGGATGTGATAAGCATTTATCTATGAAAAGCATGAAAAGGGATAAGGAAATAGACGTTTTCTGGTTTCGCCGCGACCTGAGGCTTCACGATAACAAGGCACTTTATCATGCCTTGAAGCAAGGAAAGCCATTGCTGCTTTTATTCGTTTTCGATGACTATATTCTCGATCCCTTACCTGCAAATGATCACCGCGTTACTTTCCTGTATAATACCCTTTCGGCCATGCATCAAGAGTTATCCGAAGTTGGCGGTGGTCTGGAAATACGCCGTGGTAAACCGGTGGAGGTCATCCATGAACTTATACATACATATCGTGTCGGATCAGTTTTTTGCAACGCCGATCACGAACCTTACGGGATCAACAGGGATAAGGAAGTAAAAGAACTTTTGGCCGGCAAGGGCATTAACTTTTACCAGTATCTGGATCATCTGATCATGGACAAAAGTGAAGTGGTTAAACCAGAAGGCACGCCCTACCAGGTTTTTACACCGTACAGCAAACGCTGGAAAGAAAAGCTTGAAGAAAAACACCTGGAACAGTATCACAGCCAAGAGCTTCTGAAAGATGCTGATATTGTTTCTGACGGTTCTTTTCCGGCTATGGCTGACATTGGCATGGAAAAATCTTCTCTTTCCGCTCCTCCTCTGAAAATGGATGAGGTTTTGATACGTAACTATCATCGTCAGCGCGATATTCCGGCCATCAATGGTACCAGCCGCCTGGGTGTTCACCTTCGCTTTGGAACCCTCAGTATCCGTGAGCTGATAAGAAAAGGCCTCCAATGGAATGATACCTATCTGAACGAGCTGATCTGGCGTGAGTTTTATGCCATGATCCTGTGGCACTATCCTGATGTGGTGACCAGGTCGTTTAAAAGTGCTTATGACAGGATCCAATGGCGCAATGATGAAAATGAATTTGAAGCCTGGAAGCATGGCAAGACCGGTTTTCCCATGGTAGATGCAGGTATGCGCCAGCTAAGCACCACCGGCTTTATGCACAACAGGCTGCGTATGGTTACTGCCAGCTTTTTGAGCAAGCATTTGCTCATCGACTGGCGATGGGGTGAAGCCTGGTTTGCCGAAAACTTGTTTGACTACGAGTTGTCGTCAAACAATGGAGGATGGCAGTGGAGTGCGGGAACAGGCTGCGATGCAGCCCCTTATTTCAGGATTTTTAATCCAATGGCCCAGCAGAAAAAGTTTGATCCCGAAGGTTTGTTTGTTGCCAAATGGGTGCCTGAACAAAATGAGAAGGATTATCCGAGGCCTATTGTTGATCATGCTTTCGCCCGGGATCGTTGCCTGAAAGTTTACAAGGAAGCCTTGCAAAATGAATAAATTTGAGGAAATGGGAACTGGCAAACATATTATCATCACCAAAATAATTGCAACAATAAAATGCCCGAATTCAGTCAAAATAATTTAACCTTGCTGACCAATCGCTTACGTCAGATAGACCGTTCAGATTTGCCGGGTCTTGATGTGCAGCTGAATATGGCGCCTGTTTTACGAAAACATGAGATTCGCGGGGTAGGGGAAGGTCGCGATCCGGTTATCAGCAGTGTCTTGATTCTGCTGTATCCGGATGCGAACAATGAGATCAATACGGTGATGATGCAAAGACCCACATACGATGGGGTGCACAGCGGTCAGATATCTTTCCCCGGTGGCCGTTACGAGGAAACAGACGAAAGTTTGGCTCACACTGCCATAAGGGAAACACATGAAGAGATTGGCATTTCTTCACATAAAATTGAAATTATAAACCGCTTGACTGATTTATATATCCCCCCAAGCAATTATATTGTTAGCCCATTCATTGGCTTGCTGAAAGAAACACCTGTTTTTAAACCCGATGAAAAAGAGGTGGAACGCCTTCTCACCATACCACTTCAGTCGTTTCTCGGAGAGGACAGCATTCAGCAGGTTCCTATCCGGCTTTCCAACGGTCAAACTTTTCATACACCATGTTACCTGGTTAATGGAGATGTCATTTGGGGTGCCACTGCCATGATCATGGCTGAGTTTATTGCCATTGTTAAAAAGTTCCTTCCCGCTAAATAAGATTTGCCGGTTATGACCATTTGTTGTAAATTTATGTTTCAGTATCAAATATCATAGATTGATATGCAAGTCCGCTGTATCATATTTACGCTTTGCTTACACATTCTTTTCCAACCCTTTGTTTGGGCTGAGGATGCAGGCGATTCATCTTTCACCGGCCGTGTCAGCCAATCCAGTCTATGGCACCCTGGTGGTCTTGAATATGAGAACCTTACCATCCATGAATACCACGATTGGGGTGCAAAAAAACGGATAAGTGAATATGGAGCCAAAGGCAAATTGCACTATATCCAGGAGTTCTTCTATGATGATAAGGGTTTCATGATATATGAAACAAAATCAGATCATGATGGCACTGTCAGGGAAAAGCGAGTGTTCTCATATGATCCTTCAGGTAATTTGGTTGAGCAGGTCACCAGTGATGGAGACGGCTATATCCTTTCCAGAAGCGTATTTCGTTATGATTCAACGGGTGTATTCCGGACGGAGTGGTTGTTGTTCGGAGAGGGTGACGAATTAAACTGGCATCGTATATATATCTATGATGATGATGGGAAGCGCCTGGAAGAACACTGGAAGGATGGGCGCGGTCGTTTAAGTTATCTGTATATATACACCTACGATGATATGTCGAATATGACCGGACAGA
>SKTQ01000027.1 GCA_007122505.1 Bacteroidales bacterium
CCCGGACGCATGGCATCACGAAGGGCCATCCCCTCAGTAAATGTATGCAGAACACTTCCTTCGCGGGTGGTCTCCACCGTATCGCGGCCGAATATCTCAACAATATCTCCGGTCCGCTGCTGACCAGTCACCATTCCTGTCATCATCAATATCAATAATTGTATGATGCAGAACGACTTGAATAATTTCTTTCTCATAGAATTTAAAAATACATGTGGAATGAAAAAACTTAGTATCTTGCGAGGGTAAATCGTTTTAGGCACAAAAATAACAAAGTATTTCAAACAATATCATTGTTTTAAATTCATTTTTTTCGATTTTCTTATGTCCGGATTCAGGGATAGGGAGTCACGCCTTGGTTATTAAAAATAGAGATTTATGAGTAAAAAGTTAGCCCTGTTGGTAAATGTTTTGGCACTTGTGCTTTTTAACGGATGCAGAACTGACCAGGCTCATGAGCACATCAGCCTGATTCCTTTACCTGTAGAAATGGAGATGATGGGGGGACATTTCCTTATCGTTCCCGAGACCCACATTCTTTACTCCGAAGAGCAACTTGCATCTGTAGCCCGCTATGCCTCTGTATTGCTTGGTTTGTTTGACGATGACCGGCCTGCTGAACGTTTTTCACCGGACGTGCAGCCGGTAAAGGACGCGATCCGTTTGAGGATCATATCCGACTATGATGATCGCCTTGGTGATGAAGGTTATTACCTTGCTGTTCAGCCCGATGGTATAAGCATATTGGCCAATGGTACGGCGGGTGTTTTTTATGGTGTGCAAACTTTAAGTCAATTATTGGATTCCTTTGAGGATGGGAGGATACCGGGATTACACATCACAGACTATCCACGTTTTGCCTACAGGGGTCTGCATCTGGATGTTTCCCGTCATTTTATGCCCATAGAGTTCATTTTCAGGTACATTGATTATATGGCTATGCATAAGCTGAATGTGTTTCACTGGCACCTGATCGATGACCAGGGATGGCGTCTGGAGATCAAAAAATATCCGAAACTCACAGAGATTGGTGCCTGGCGAGTGGATATGCCGGAGGTGCACTGGAATGAGCGGCCTTTGGTCAATGATCCTGACAATGCCACCTACGGGGGCTTTTATACACAGGAGGAGGTACGCGCGGTAGTTGAGTACGCTGCAAGCAGGAATATCCGTGTGATGCCGGAGATAGAAATGCCCGCCCATGTGATGTCGGCACTGGCTGCTTATCCTGAATACTCCTGCACCGGCGAAAACCTGGGTGTTCCGCCCGGTGGTGTATGGCCCATCACGCACATCTACTGTGCCGGAAATGAAGACACCTTTACTTTTCTTGAAAATGTATTGCTGGAGACAATGGAGCTGTTTCCTTATGAATACATCCATATCGGTGGAGATGAGGCTGACAAAACCAACTGGAAAGCCTGCTCAAAATGTCAGGCACGTATGGAAACCGAAGGGCTGGCTGATTCGGATGAGCTGCAGAGCTATTTTATCCGGCGCATAGAGGCATTCCTGAATGCCCATGGCCGGCAAATCATTGGGTGGGACGAGATCCTGGAAGGAGGCCTGGCACCAAATGCCACCGTGATGTCCTGGCGCGGTGAGCAGGGAGGGATAGAAGCCGCCCGGATGGGACACAATGTGGTTATGACACCCGGAAGCCATTGTTACTTTGATCATTACCAAGGGGATCCTGCCGTTGAACCTTTGGCAATCGGGGGTTATACAACCCTTGCGAAGGTATATTCATACGAGCCGGTTCCGAAGGTCCTGACTGAAGAAGAGGCCCGGCTGGTGATGGGTGCGCAGGCCAACGTCTGGACAGAATACATGCCCACTTCCCGCCACGTGGAGTATATGGTATTCCCGCGCCTGGCGGCTCTTGCAGAGGTACTTTGGACACCTGCGGAACTTCGCAACTGGGGTGACTTTTCCCGGCGGATGAAAACACAGTATAAGCGGTATGAACATTTGGGTATCAATTACTCCCTCAGTGCCTTTCAGGTCAAGGCGCAACCGAGCATTGACCCCGCCAATAAAAAACTGCTTCTCAATTTGCATGCCGAAGCTTATCGGCCGGAAATCAGATATACCCTTGATGGAAGTGATCCGGATAATCAATCTCCGATTTACCATAAACCGGTTGCCATCAGTGAGTCAGCCACCCTGAAAGCTGTTGTTTTTGTAGACGGCAGGTCAATGCAGCAAGTGCTGGAAAGGGATTATGTTTTTCACAAGGCTTTTGCAGCACCAACGAAACTTGTGTACCCAAACAGTTCGCATTATGATGGCCATGGCCCATACAGCTTGACAAACGGCATTCGGGGGACAATAAATTTTTCCGATGGTAACTGGAAAGGTTTTAGTGGCCATGATATGATAGCTGTCGTTGATTTGCTTGAACCGCATTCCATACGTGAAATATCGGTGGATGCGCTGCAAACCTATGCATCATGGATATTCCTGCCAACGGAAGTACGTTTTGAGGTTTCGGCCGATGGCATCAACTACCAATTGCTGGATGTGGTTGATCATCATATATCTCCCTATGAAAGCCGCAGGCTGATCCACGTGTTTTCCACTTCAAAAGAAGCTGATGATGTACGTTTTGTCCGCGTACATGCCAAAAATCTTGGGATTTGCCCGCCGGGGCATTCCGGTGAAGGTGAACCTGCATGGTTGTTTGTAAGTGAAATTCGGGTAAAGTAATATAAGCCAAAAAAAGTTGGTTGAAATGATGTTAAATCGATTTAGGTAGTCTATATTTGTATTGAAATTGTAGCTATGGCTAAAAGGGTGTCCATTTCCGATATTGCTGAAAGCTTGGGTGTTTCCAAAGCACTGGTTTCGCTGGTGGTCAACGATAAGGCGGACGCTCACGGTATCAGTGCGGAGACGCAGCGAAGGGTACGCGAAAAGATCAGGGAACTGAATTACCAGCCCGATCTGTTTGCACGCAGCTTCAGGGTTGGCAAAACCAATACCATTGGTTTGATCGTGTCAGATATTTCCAATCGTTTTTATGCGCGCATTGCCCGCGATATTGAAGATCATGCGTGGAGTAACGGCTATTCGGTAATTATTTGCAGCACGGATGAAAATGTGGAGAAGGAGATGAAGCAGATCAAGCTTTTGCGTGACCGTAAAATTGACGGTTTGATCATTTCCTCTTCCCAGGATAATTCAGATTTTTTTAATAAGCTTGAAGAAGCCGGATTTCCGCACGTGTTGATCGATCGCAGGTTTGATGATATGCAGTCGGCCAATGTATCGGTTGACAATTATGGTGGTGCCCGGATGGCCGCAGAACATTTACTGAAGCAGGGATTTTCCAGTTTTGCGGTTGTGGCTCTTTCACCGGACCATATCTCCACCATAAGAGAACGCATCAAAGGATTTACAGATACGCTCGGCAAAGCAAATGTGCAGATCCCTCCCCGCTGGCTCATCAGCCTGCCATTTGACCGTATTGACGAGGTGCTGGAGAACAGGTTTCAATCTTTGTACCACCGGGGTCAACTGCCGGGAGCCATTTTTACACTCAACAATAACCTTACGTCCTCATGTCTGAAATATCTGACAAAACTGTCGGTGAAAATACCTGAAGAAGTTGCGGTAATTGGTTTTGATGACATTATGTATTTTGAACACACGCGTCCGACGGTGTCAGCCATCAGTCAACCCACTGACCGGATCAGTGAAGAAGCTTTTACACTGCTTTTAAAGCAAATCAAAAAGGAAAAGACAGACAAGCGGCAGCATTCAGTGGTTTTGCCTGTTGACATCATAATCAGAGAATCATCCATTAAACATTAACCATCATGACAAAAAACAAAACTTTTCCCATTTTCCTGGCGTTTCTGGCCATGGGTTTCGGTGATGTGGTGGGCCCACTGGTCTCACTGGTAAAAGATACCTTTCAGGTATCCAATTTCGTTGCATCCCTTATGACAACCAGCGGTTTTCTCATGTTTGGGATACTTTCCATTCCCATTGGGGTTTTTCAGGACACCAAAGGAAAGAAGTATATCCTGTCGCTGGGTCTAATTATTGCATTGTTCGGTTTACTGATCCCCATGTTTTTTGGGATGTACGGGCCGCAAACCATCATTGACCCAGGTTCCAATATTAAACTCTATGCCTTGTTTGTTGCCATCTTTCTGCTTGGTGCCGGTGCAACGATACTGCAAGTTGCCGGGAATCCCATCATGCGTGATGTTTCTCCCCCCGGCCGTTATTCGAGCAATCTCAGCCTCGGTCAGTCGGTAAAGGCAGTGGGATCGTCCATGGGCTTTCTTATTCCGCCTGCGGCTGTTGTGTGGTTTGGCCTCGACTGGACCATTCTTTTCCCTGTATTTGCCATTATCATCATTATCACACTGATTTGGGTACAGTCAATAAATATCAAGGAACAGCGGGCGGCAGACATTGCACCGGCAAGTTTGCAGTCAAGTTTTACTTTATTGAAAAATCCTTTTGTTTTGATGATGGTTTTGGGAATTTTTCTCTATGTGGGTGCGGAAATATCCATGAGTGCACAAATTCCGATCCTCATGACCAATGTTTACGGATTTGAAGATTTTGGACTCTGGCTTGCCTGGGGCCTGTTTTTTCTGCCCATTTTCTTAGGACGCCTTGCCGGTGCCATCTTACTGAGAAAGGTCAAAGCCGGAAAATTCTTTCTGTTCAGCGTGTTGCTGTCGGTTCTGGGACTGTTTTTCCTTTTCTTCGGCAGCCAGTACGTGGCATTTGCAGGGATCGTTATGGTAGGCCTTGGCTTTTCCAATGTTTTCCCTTTGATATTCTCCATTACTGTGGATGCCATGCCTGAAAGATCCAATGAACTTTCCGGATTAATGGTCACGGCCATCGTGGGTGGTGCTTTGGTTCCGCCAATTACCGGTGCTGTTGCCGACCTGAATGTATTGCTTGGATTTGTGGTTCCGGCTGCCTGCATCGTTTATGTGTTGGTTCTTGCCGTCAGATCATTTAACAAGTAACGAAATCTTACATCCCGGTATTCATCAAAAATAATTGCTAAAACTGAATGTATTAAACCTATATGGATACTATGTGATGCATCATTTTCATCAATAAAAAAAACATGGAAAAACAAAATATACCTGACAACAGGATTGTTTTGACACTGGATGCCGGCGGTACAAATTTCGTATTTTCTGCCATCAGGGAAGCCCGGGAAATTGTGGAACCGGAAACTTTTCCATCCCACGGAGACAATCTTGATCTGTGTCTGAAAACGATCATAAAAGGATTTGAAAGCGTCCGGAAGAAACTTCCCGGGGAAGCTGCCGCTATCAGCTTTGCTTTCCCAGGACCTGCAGATTATGTGAATGGCATTATCGGGGATTTGGCCAATCTGCCTTCTTTCAGGGGTGGAGTGGCCCTGGGAGATATGCTGAAAGACCATTTTGGGATACCGGTATATATCAACAATGACGGTGATCTGTTCGCATATGGTGAAGCCATTTACGGCATGTTGCCCGAAATCAACCGTTTGCTGAAAGATGCCGGAAGCAACAAGGTTTACAGGAACCTGATCGGTATCACACTGGGAACAGGGTTTGGGTGCGGACTGGTAAGGAACAGCGAGCCCGTGATTGGCGACAATGGTGCTGCCGCGGAAATCTGGCTCGTGAGGAACCCTCTCAGGGAAAATAGTTTTGCCGAGGAAAGCATCAGTAAGAGAGCTTTATTGAGAGAATACGCAGCTGCCGGTGGAACGCTTAGTGCTGATATGACTCCTTTCGACGTGTATCTTGTGGCAAAAGGGAGCAAGCCGGGTAACAGGGAGGCTGCTTACCAATCTTTTAAAACTTTCGGAACAGCTATCGGTATCATTCTGTCTGATGTAGTAAACCTCATGGATGCATGCGTGGTGATCGGGGGAGGTCTTGCCAATGCCTGGGATCTCTTCGTTCCGGCCATGCTGGAGCAAATGCGGGGCTCGATCAGGAATTTTGACGGAAAATCGCTGCCCCGGGCTTTACCGAAGGTTTACAACCTGGAAAATGCGGCTGAGGTACCCTTGTTTACAGGCGGTGAGATCACCCGGGTTAAGGTGCCTTTTTCGGAACGAACGGTAGCTTATGACCCCATGAAACGGGTGGGGGTAGGTCTTTCCAGGCTGGGTACGAACACGGCTGTAGCCCTGGGTGCTTATGCATTTGCACTCAAAGCGGGTCATTAACCAATACATACAAACATGAAAAAAAATACATTGACGGTTTTTGTGCTGATTTTGCTATCGGTAATATCCCAGGTATTTTTGGGATGCACCCAAAGGAATGCAGCACTCCTACAGGAAAAGGACCTTTCTGCCGGCTGGATGTTCAAGTTTGATGATGAAAATGGCGACACATGGTATCCGGCGCAGGTTCCGGGAACCATCCACACCGATCTGCAACGTAACGGACTGATTCCGGATCCTTTTTACGGTTGCAACGAGTTTGACCTGCAGTGGGTCGGGCAGCGCGACTGGTTGTATAAAAATACTTTCAAGTTAGATGAACAGTTCTTGTTGAACGAAAACATCAGTTTGGTTTTTGAGGGTCTGGATACCTATGCAGCTGTTTACCTGAACGGGGAAAAGCTTTTGGAAGCCGACAACATGTTCCGATCGTGGGAGGTTCCATGCAGGGAATTGCTGAAAAAAGGAGATAATCTTTTGGAAATCAGATTTGCCTCAGCGGAGAACCGCTTCCTGGAAGATTCTGTCGCACTCGGATATCCGTTGCCTGGCGGCAGATGGGTCTTTGCCAGAAAGGCTGCCTATCATTTCGGCTGGGACTGGGGACCTACTTTTATTACGGCCGGTATTTATAAACCCGTTTATCTCCGAATGTGGAATCATCATAAACCTGAAGACATTCAGCTTTATACAATGGCAATTACTGATGAGGAGGCTGTGATCAGGGCAGAACTGGATATCACCTCACAGATGTCTGATCGTGCATTTATAAAAGTCAGAGATCTGCAAACAGGCAGGTTATATGCTTATGAAGAAATTGAGCTTGTAAGCGGCCGGGGGGTGTATGATGTTACGTTTACCATATCTGAACCTGTGTTATGGTGGAGCCATGATATTGGTGAGCCCCACCTGTATGATCTGAACATTGAATTGGAAACGTTTTCGGGTTATTCTTATGAAAGGCATATTCCTTACGGCATACGAACCATTGAAGTGATTACTGAAGCGGATGAATATGGTGAATCGTTTTATATAGAACTCAACGGCATACCATTGTTTATGAAAGGTGCCAATTATATTCCGCAGCACAGTTTTGTTTCGGAGGTTACGGACGCTGATTATGAGCGGATCATTCGGCATGCCGTGAAGTCGAATATGAACATGCTCCGGGTGTGGGGAGGAGGTATTTACGAAATGGATATCTTTTATGAACTGTGCAGCCGGCATGGGATTCTTGTTTGGCAGGATTTCATGTTTGCATGTGCCATGTATCCGGGCGATGATGAGTTTGTCCGTAACGTGGAACAGGAAGCAATAGAGCAGGTAAAGCGATTGAGGAACCACGCCAGTTTGGCTATGTGGTGCGGAAACAATGAGGTGGACGAAGGATGGCACAACTGGCAGTGGCAGCAAGTTCATAATATCAATCCGGCTGACTCTGCAATTATTTGGGAGGCGTATCAACGGGTATTTCATGAGCTGTTACCAAGTGTGATCGCAGCACATGATCCGGGCCGTTATTATTTGCATACCTCTCCGGTGCATGGCTGGGGTCATGAGGAAAGCATGATGGAAGGGCCTGCCCATTACTGGGGCGTATGGTGGGGAATGCAACCGTTTGAAATGTATCTGGAGAAAGTGCCCCGCTTTATGAGCGAGTTTGGTTTTCAGGCCATGCCGGCACTGGCTACCATACGCCAGTTTCAACCGGAGGAGGCCGATTACCTGTTTTCCGATGCACTGGCATGCCATCAGAAGCATCCCACGGGTTATGAAACCATTTCAGCTTACCTGGAGCGTGAAAATCTTCATCCTGAGACACTCCGGGAGTATATTTACTACAGTCAGCTGATACAAGCCAAAGGAGTTGGTATGGCCATTGAAGCGCACCGCAGGGCTAAGCCCCGGTGCATGGGTACCCTTTACTGGCAGTTCAATGATTGCTGGCCTGTCACCAGTTGGTCCGGATTGGATGTGAACGGAAACTGGAAAGCCTTGCAATATGTTGTCAGGCAACTATATGATGATATTATGGTATCTGTGCTGGATCACAAAGGGATTACCGATTTTTATGTTGTGTCGGGCATTTTGGAGAATACGCCGGGCAGAGTGGAGTTGCGGATGGTTGACTTTGAAAACCGTAAAACGATTCTGTTTTCGCGGGAAATAAACATGAGAGCAAACGCATCCGTTTTGGTTACCCGTATTCCTACCGCAGAACTCAAAGCAGGATTTGATCCGGAGCGGCATTTGGTTGAAGCTGTTTTTATTGCTGATAATGGTGATACCTATACCAACCGGAAGTTTCTGGTTCCCTACGGAGAACTTCAGTTGTCTGATAGCCGGGTTGAGTGGGATGCAGAGGCTGCAGATGGTGGTTACCATGTTCGGTTACAGTCTGATCGTTTTGTTGCGCACGTGCAATTGTATCTTGAAGAAAGTCATGCATGGTTTGACCATAACTTTTTCCACCTTTTTCCCGGTGAGGAGGTGGTGGTCTTTTGTGAAACCGACTTGCCGGCAAAGGAATTTCAAAACCAGTTGCAGGTATTTCACATGCGGTCAGCTAATTGACAGCGAGCACATTTAGTCTGAGAATAAAACCCATAATTTCAAAAATCAAATCAATCAACAAAAAAAACAACATGATAAGAACAAAAAGTTCCCTGGTATTTTTCTTGTTTGCGACACTGATACTGGCCGGATGTGGTTCGCAGGAAATGGAACATGAGCCGGCCTATTATGTGAATCCTTTCATTGGCACCGATGGGCATGGTCATACTTACCCCGGAGCCAGTATGCCCTTTGGCATGGTCCAGCTTAGTCCTGATACCCGTTTGACGGGGTGGGACGGAGCGTCGGGATATCATTATACGGATAGCATCATTTATGGATTCTCCCACACTGCCCTAAATGGCACCGGTGTGGGTGATTACAATGATATCCTGATCATGCCTGTTTTGGGTGATCCGGTATTCATCAACACCGAATACAGGTCTCCTTTCCGGAAGGAGACGGAGCAAGCGTCGGCAGGATACTACAGGGTGTTTCTGGATAAACCCGGCGTTTTGGCAGAAATGACCGCAACTACACGGGTGGGTTACCATCGTTATACATTCCCGGCCTCTGATCAGGCAAACCTGATCATTGACCTTGAGCACCGTGATAAGGTGATAGAGTCGTGGATTGAATTTGTCAGTGATACGGAAATCCGTGGTTTGCGAAGATCAAGCAACTGGGCCGATGATCTTGTCTGGTATTTTTATATGGAGTTTTCTAAACCTTTTCAGCGCAAGGGCATTGCTGTTGATGACGTCCTTAAGGATGGGATCGGTTTTGCAGAGGGAACCAATATTAAGGCGTTTGTGGGTTTTGATACCGAAGAGGGTGAGCAGATTGAGGTAAAGGTAGCTTTATCTGCCGTGGATGCTGATGGTGCCCGGAAAAACCTGCATGCCGAACTGCCGGGATGGGGTTTTGAGCAGGTGCGGCAGAATGCCTATGATGCCTGGAATAAGGAGTTAAGCCGCATAAGGGTAAGTGGCGGATCAAAAGAGCAGAAGATCACCTTCTATACCGCCATGTACCATGCTTTTCTGCAGCCAAACACTTTTTTCGACGTTGACAGGCGATACAGGGGCATGGATCGCGGGATTCATATGGCTGAGGGCTTTGACAACTATACTATCTTTTCTCTTTGGGATACTTACCGAACCTGGCATCCGCTGATGACGATCATAGATACGGCACGCACGCTTGATTATATCCATGTGATGCTTGATATGTATGAAAAAAGAGGTTTGCTGCCCATCTGGGAACTGGCCGCCAATGAAACCTATACCATGATCGGTAATCATGCCATATCGGTGATAGCTGATGCATACATGAAAGGTATCAGGGATTTCGATGCTGAAAAAGCCATGAAAGCGATGTTGCACAGTGCTACACGTGATCATTTTGGCTTGGATGTTTACCGCAGATACGGCCATATTCCCGGAGACAAAGAACATGAATCCATATCAAAAACCCTGGAATATGCGTACAATGACTGGAATATTGCCGTTATGGCTCAGGAAATGGGTATGGATGATGTTTATCGTGAATACATTCACCGGGCGCAGTTTTATAAAAATATTTTCGATCCGTCCACAGGGTTTATGCGTCCAAGGCTTAATGGCGGCTGGTTGACGCCTTTCAATCCCACAACCGTAGACTGGCATTTCACGGAGGCCAATGCATGGCATTACAGTTTTTATGTTCCCCAGGATATTACCGGTTTTTACACCTTGCATGGGGGCAAGCAAGCACTGGCTGCAAAAATCGATGAGTTGTTCGAAACAGATGACCCAATTACCGGTCGCGACATGAAGGATATTACCGGGCTTATTGGTCAGTATGCCCAGGGGAATGAACCCAGTCACCACATGGCTTATCTGTACAATTTTGTAAACGAGCCATGGAAAACCCAGCATCGTGTAAGAATGATCATGGATGAACTGTATTCGCATCTGCCTGATGGCCTGAGCGGCAACGAAGACTGCGGACAGATGTCGGCATGGCTGATCATGAGTGCCATGGGATTTTATCCGGTTAGTCCGGGTATTCCTGAATACATAATAGGTACACCGTGGTTTCCCGAGATGGAGATATTCCTGGAAAACGGGAATGTGTTCCGGATCACAGCCAATAATGTTTCGGAACGGAACTTTTATATTCAGTCGGTCACATTAAACGGTGCTGAATATACGCGTTCATGGATACCTCACGATGCGATCATGCAGGGCGGGCATCTGCACTTTGAGATGGGCAGGAGGCCAAACATGGACTGGGGCAGCAGAGATGAGGATGTACCCGTAACACACATCACTGATGAACTTTTGTTGCCGATTCCTTATTTTGAGGCAGCGGACAGAAGGATCCGGGATACATTGTTTGTGAGGATCGGGAAAATTGTTGAGGGCAGCGAAATATATTATACGCTGGACGGGACTGTTCCTGACAGGTCTTCCTACCGGTATACAGAACCTGTTCTTCTTACTGAAAGCACGATTGTAAAGGCGGTGACTTATAAGGAAGGAATCGGGTACAGTTTCCCGGTAAGGGCCGAATATGTGAGGATTGATCTGGACAGGACCATTGATATCCGTTCACAACATCATCCTGACTATCATGGAGGAGGGCCGGAAGCTTTAATTGACGGAGTCAGGGGGGCAGCCAACTGGCGTTTGGGTGGCTGGCATGGCTACCAGGGAACGGATTTTGAAGCTGTGGTTGATCTGGGAAGCAAAAAAGAGATCGGGTATATCGGTGCCGGTTTTATACAGGATATACGTTCCTGGATATGGATGCCTGTGGATGTAACGTTTTGGATATCTGACGACGGGGAAACTTTCACCGAGGTTTTGCATATTGAAAACACTGTTGAACATGATGATTATACCGTTCACCAGGTCGATCTCGGGGGGAGGGTTGATGTTTCCGCACGGTATGTTAAGGTACATGCTAGTAATTACGGGATCATTCCCGACTGGCATCTTGGTGCAGGAGGGGATGCTTATATTTTTATTGATGAGATCATTATCCGTTGATTGCTTACTTTGATCATGCCAGCAAACTATCGGTAATCAGCATTAGCATCACTATCAGAAACAGCATATTCAGGGCCATGAATGCCGGGCGTATGGCATCTGAATGTATTTTTCCGAGCCATCTTCCGAAAAAGACAACCAGGAGGAAGGCGAATGCCATGGTGGCCACTGCAGGCAATTTGAAATGAAATACACCTGACAGTGCCAGAATGGTTGCTGACATGGCGGTGGCAACCACCCAGACAAATGTGAGCGCGCGGACTTGCCGCAGCGAAAAAATGCCGGTCAGTGAGGGAAAGCCTGCTTCCTGATACTCCTTGTCATATCTAAGCAGAATGAGCCATGTATGTGGAATCTGGCCGATAAAAAAGAACATGGCAACCATAAAGATGTGCAAATGGAGGGCTTCTCCTCCGGCGCTGATCCATCCGATTACAGGGGGGATTGCTCCCACCAGTGATCCGGGTATTACGGCGAAGATGGTAATTCGTTTCAGGTAAGTATAGAATCCGTTGTAAAGCAGGATATTGAGCCATCCCAAGCCAGCAGCGGCCGGACCGCCGGCCTGCCACAAAAGCAAGGTTCCCGCCAATGCTCCCGCAGTGGTTACCAGCCAGGCTTCCGGGGTTGAAATGCTTCTTGATGGCAATGGCCTTTTGCTTGTACGCACCATCATGCGGTCGTATTTTTTTTCCTGGATCTGGTTGATGGCAGCTGAGGCAAAGGACAAGCAAAATATTCCGGCAAAAAGTGCAACCCATCCTGTGGCAAAGCTTTGTGCATAAAGCAAAAAGCCGGTAAGGGAAGACAAACTTACCGGCAGAGAAATGTGTGGCTTTCCCAGTTGGAGCCAGAAAGCCGCTCTTTGTAACAGCTTCTTACTCATTCAGTGATCTGAGAAATTCAATGATGAGCATCACTTCATCTTCTGTGACCTCTCCTTCGTAACTTAGCATCTGGCCGCGTCTGAATCCTACGGTAATGTCGTAGTCCGGATCGTAGATAGAGCGTCTTACATATTCCTCGTCGTAAATGATTTCTCTTTCTACTCCGTCAGTAATTACCCTTACAGGATCACCAAACTTTCCCAGGAAGCTGGGTCCGATCACCACGGTACCATCGAGGGAGTGGCATGCTATACATCCTTTGCTTTCGACCACCTGTCGTCCCAGTAGGGCGAGGTTGGCATCTTCTGGGATAACAGGTGCAACTGCGGTGGTATCGGCATACCACTCCCAGAACTCATCGGGTTCCATCACCACGAGGTCTGTGTACATCAGTGCATGCTGCAAGCCGCAATATTCCGCACAAAATATGGTAAATGTCCCGGTATTATTGGCCTGAAACCACATGCGGTTATTTGTCAGTCCGGGAACCATATCCTCTTTGATCCTGAATGCCGGGATATACAGGGAGTGCAGGACATCCCTCGCGTTCAGGCTAAGGATGATGGCTGTATCCTTGGGTACGTATAATTTGTCGGTAACCCTGCCATTGTCATAAGTGAATGAAAAGCTCCACATACGGGCATTGGCTGTTACATGAAATCCTTCATCGGGAATCCTTTTCATGGGTATCCAGGCCACATAGCCGTAATAAAACATTCCCAATACAAGTATTAAGGGGATGGCGGTCCAGATAAACTCCAGCCAGTTACTTCCCTCAATGTGGGTTGGTTTTGGATTTCTCTTTTTGTTATATCTGAAAAGAAAGTAGATAATAACGGCTGTAATGCTGATCAGGAAAAAGAATGCAATTCCCAGGATAAAAACGAAGGCATTGTTTACACCTTCTACAAATGTTGAAGCGCCTAAAGGGTACATATGCGTGAATTATCTGTATGAATAATCAAAAAATGTGACGAAAAGCACCAGTAGAAATATGACGAAAACGGCTGCCACCATAACCGGGAATAACTGTTTTTCATATTTCAGGTGCATGTACCATGCCAGGACGATCACCGCCTTGGCTCCTGCAAGCAGCATGGCCGCCAAAGTGTTGTAGCTTCCGAACTCCAGTTGGGTAATGGCTACACTGAGCCCGGTAAGGACCAGCAGGGCCAGCAATACTGCAAGCTGGGTTCTGTAAGGGACCATATGGGTTGTTTCTTCACTCATGGCTCTGTATTATTAATGGATTAGATAAAACAAGGGAAACAGGAAAATCCAGATCAGGTCAACAAGGTGCCAGTAAAGGCCAGTGTTTTCCAGCCAGATGTAATCGGTTTGATGAATTTTGTTGTTTTTTACCTGCAGCATTACGTAAATAAACAGGCCGATCCCGATGAGGATGTGCAATGCATGAATTCCTGTCATGAAAAAATAAAGACCGAAAAACAGGATTGTGCCATGTCCGAGCTCTGCCAGCACATCACTTCCCGGATAAAACCCGTATTCAAACTTTGCTCCCCATTCAAAATACTTATTAACCATGAAAATAACAGCGATAAGGAGCGTAATGCTGAGCAGTTGCAGGCAGCGTTTTTTATCTCCTTTCTGGATGGCAGTGATTGACATGGCAACGGTAGCACTACTGATGAGCAGGATAACGGTATTGATAGTGCCCATGGCCACATCGAGCTCTTCACCTGCTATCCGGAACGCTTCGGGATGCATGGAGCGATATACGGCGTAAACCACGAACAACATGCCGAACAGGAGCAATTCGGTAAAGATGAACAGCCACATCCCAAATTTGTCGGCGAGATCGTCTCGATGAATGGTCATGATGGATTTGATTAGGAGTTAGTATTTTCTGCGTAATCTCTGTAATCATAGGGTGCTTTTTCCACAGTAGGAATATCATCAAAGTTTTCCAGTGTGGGAGGGGTATCCACTTGCCATTCCAGTGTTTTGCCGCCCCAGGGGTTCTTTTCTGTGGTCTTTGGCCCGGAGCGGGCTGAGCGTATCAGGTTGGCAAAAATGATCAATATGCCGGATACCATTACCCAGGCACCCATGGACGAAAGGATATTCATTCCATGGAACTCAGGCAGGTAGTCGTAATACCTGCGGGGCATTCCGGTCATTCCCAGGTAGAACATGGGCAAATAGAGTGACAGGAATCCAATGAAGAATATTCCCCAGCCAAGGTTTGCCCAGTTGGCATCATACATTCGACCGAACATTTTCGGGAACCAGTAGTGCACTGCTCCCATGAAGGCGAATCCGGTACCTCCAAATACGATAAAGTGAAAGTGTGCCACCACAAAATGTGTGTCGTGGAGGTGTACGTTTGTTGCCAAAGCACCCAGAACCAAGCCGGTAAGACCTCCTATCATAAAAACAAAGAGGAAGGACATGGCCCAGAAAAATGGTGTGTGCAGGTGCAGGGAGCCTTTATGCATGGTGGCCACCCAGTTAAACACCTTGATGGCAGAAGGGATGGCCACCAGGAATGTGAGGAATGAGAATGTAAACAGTGCTCGTCCGCTCATTCCTGAGGTAAACATATGATGGCCCCAAACGAAATAACCCACAAAGGCGATGGCCATTGTAGAGAGTACGATGGCCCTGTAGCCGAAAATGCTTTTTCGCGAAAACACGGGGATGATCTCACTGATAACTCCCATGGCCGGAAGTATCATGATATATACTGCCGGATGTGAATAGATCCAGAAAAGGTGTTGATAAAGAATGGGGTCGCCACCGAGTGCGGGGTCGAAGAAACCGATCCCAAGCATTCTTTCAGCGATGATCAGCATCAGGGTGATACCGATCACTGGGGTGGCAAGTATCTGTATCCACGCTGTTCCGTAAAGGGTCCAGGGAAAAAGGGGCATTTTGAGCCATTTCATTCCGGGTGCGCGCATCCGGTGTATGGTTACCACGAAGTTGATCCCTGTAAGGATGGATGAAAAGCCCATAACAAATGCTCCAAATACGGCGGGCAGCACATTTGTAGGGGTTTGAAAGCTGTAGGGTGCATAAAAGGTCCATCCGGTATCAGGCGGGCCGCCGCCGGTAAACTGTGATGTTAGTACGATCAGGATTCCGATAATGTAAACCCACCAGGAAAGCAGGTTGATGCGTGGGAAGGCCACATCCTTGGCCCCGATCATGATGGGCAGGAAGAAGTTTCCAAACACGGCCGGAA
>SKTQ01000301.1 GCA_007122505.1 Bacteroidales bacterium
TAAGCCTTGTGGCTGACGTATTCAAAATAGGTTGGGTTATAAAAGAATGCCACATCCATACCACGGCCGTCGGGACCGGTTTCATGCACAGGCTGATAGTTTCGATGCCTGATCCTTTCCTGTGCCGCCAAATCCTCAAGCACGGTCATATTCTCCACCTCAGCAAGACCCAGTACGGCAACACCGTCGGGATTCATGTCCTGCCCCAACAGCTCAATGACCTTGGCCAGGTTGTCCAATTTTTCAAAATATCTCTCTGTGTTCCAGCGATTGCTGCCTTCGGGCGTCCAGTCACCATCCCGGATGGATGGATCGTTGATGGTGTCGAAGAGGTTTTCCACATTATAAAAGCCAATAGGCACACTGATAAACTGGCGTTTGTCGTCGTCGGATAAAGCCAATGACCGAAGTGGCAATGACAAGACAAATAGCAAAATCAGGAAGCGGGTAAGCCAAAAATTGTTGCAGCGCATAGAATAATCCATTATAAATGATTAATTTTGACGTTCAAAAATAATCATTTTACATGAATAACACCATCTGATTTTGATTATTTGATCTCAGCCTTCAGATAAAAAACGATTTGTTTATGAAAAAAACATGTTTGCTTACCTTGTCATTTTCCATGTTTCTATTTTTTTCGGCAAATGCACATTATTTGCCGGAAGATGAGCATGCCACTGACACACTTGAGCTGGATGAGATGCGTGAAAGGGATATCCCCATCCTAACGATTTCCATTGATGACCTTGAAGGAGATGGTGAATCGCACGATATTTCCAGTTTATTGCAGGGCTCCCGGGATATCTATGTAAACACTGCGGGATTCAACTTCGGGTCTGCACGTTATCGTATCCGCGGGTATGACTCAGAAAATACCACAGTGATGATCAACCACATCCCTGTTAATGACCCGGAAACCGGCCGGGCTTTTTTTTCCGTATGGGGTGGATTGAATGATGTTACCCGGATGTCTGAGCCGGTTTACGGTCTTGGTGCCTCGCGTCATACATTTGGCGGCGTCGGTGGTGCCACAAACATTGTGACACGCGCATCCAGGTTTGGCCCAAATACCCGTACAACTTACTCCAATGCCAATCGTTCCTATAACCACCGCATGATGTTCACCCACAGCACCGGCATGCAGGATAACGGCTGGGCTTTTACCGTCAGCGGTTCCAGAAGGTCAGCCACAGAAGGGTATGCTCCGGGTACATTTTATGATGCCTGGGGCTATTTCCTGTCCACCGAACGACAACTGAACAGGGAACACAGCATTGGCCTGATCGCATTCGGGGCGCCGTCGCGCACAGGCCGTCCCGGTGTGGCAGTGCAGGAAGCCTATGATCTGACCGGAAACAACTTCTATAACCCAAACTGGGGTTTCCAAAACGGTGAAAAGAGAAATGCAAGGGTCAATAATTTCCATACACCATGGGTGATCCTTTCCCATTACTGGACACCGGGCGACCAAACAGAGATCACAACCAGCGCAGCCTACAGTTTCGGCAGAGGCGGGTCAACAGCACTGAACTGGTACGATAGCCACAAATCATTTGACCATCCCGATTATAACCTGGCAGGCGACCCAAGACCTGATTATTACCGGTGGCTTCCCAGCTTTCATCGCAACGACCCACAGATGTTTAACCTCCTGACCAACCTTTGGCAAACCGACGAAAATTTCAGCCAGATAGACTGGGACTGGTTCTACAATGCCAACCGGAGGAACCTGTTCACCGTCGAAAATGTGGACGGTATTGATGGAAACAATGTCACAGGAATGCGCTCCAAATACATTGTAGAAGAAAGACGTAACGACCGCACACAAATGGTGTTCAACACCAATATTGAACATATACTTGATCCCACACATATCTTATCAGGAGGTGTTAATGTATCTATGTCAAAAACCCACCAGTTTAAAACAATCGACGACCTGCTTGGTGGTGATTGGTTTTTCGACATCGATCAGTTTGCCGAGCGCGATTTTGATGATCCCATGATGGCACAACCCGACTTAAACAACCCCAACCGTATTGTAAGGGAGGGCGATGTTTTTGGTTATGACTTTACAGGGAATATCAACGAATACTCCATATTTGCCCAAAGCGAATGGATTTTGCCCCGCTGGGATTTTTATGTTTCCGGAAGACTGTCACACACAACCTTCTGGCGTACAGGCCACATGAGAAATGCCAGGTTTCCCGACAATTCTTACGGTGATGGTGAAAAACACAATTTTACCAATTTTGGCCTGAAAGGGGGAGCTACCTTTAAAATTACCGGCCGCCAGTATGTGGTTGCCAATGCCGGTGCCATGACACGGGCACCCTATTTCCGTGATGCGTATATCTCTTCAAGGGTAAGAGATGACGTGATTGATGGTTTGGGAAGTGAAACGATCTTTTCGGGCGATCTGAATTATTTTATCCGGTCACCATTTATCAAATCCAGGCTCACCGTATTTTATACAGAGTTTCTCGATCAAACCTGGTCGCGAAGCTTCTATCATGATGAGCTACGCACCTTTGTCAATTACATCATGACGGGTGTAGATACCAGGCACATGGGCGTGGAGCTGGGCATTGACCTGGCACTAACTCCGACTATTTCAAGCTATATTGTAGCAGGTACCGGTGACTATATCTACAATTCCCGGCCCGAGGTTACCATCGCCAGGGACAATGACTCGGAAATCATGGCGGATGGCCGAAAGGTTTACCTGCAAAATTACAAGCTGGGCGGAATGACTCATACCGCCGCTTCCGTAGGATTTCGTTATGACAGTCCAAGATTCTGGTTTGTAGGTGTCAATGCCAACTTTTTTGATGATATCTATATCGACATCAATCCCGACCGCCGCACAGAAGCTGCCGTTCAAAACCTTGTTGAAACCGATCCCCAATGGCAGCAATTACTGGCACAGGAAAAAATGGACCACAACTTTACTTTTGATGCTTACTTTGGCAGGTCATGGCGTATTCAGCGCCGGTACTTCATTAACCTGAACGTCAGTGTAAGCAACATCACGGATGTGACCGACTTCCGGATTGGCGGATTTGAACAACTGCGTTACGATTCACACCAGCCCGAACGATTTGCCTCCAAATATTTTTACCTGTATGGCAGGACCTATTTTGCAAACCTGGTTTTCAGGTTTTAATCAATGAGAATCCAAACACATAAAGACCCAAATATATGATTAAGCGGTTAAAAAGAATATGGATAGCAACACCCATCATACTGGGTATGATGTGGATGCAAGGATGTATTCACGATGACTTTGATGAACCACCCCTGCCTGACATCCCGGTTGGTACTGTAATTACAATCGGTGAGCTCCGTGACATGTTTCAGGGCGGAGGGATTCTATTTGATGATGACTTATCGATTTTTGCCACGGTAACTATGGACGACAAATCGGGGAATATTTACCGAAGTGCTTTTGTAGAAGACGGCACCGGTGCCATTAATCTGCGTTTGCAGGCACCCGGCGGCGTGTATGAAGGCGACTCGGTGCGCATCTACCTGCGAAATACCATTCTGAGCTCCTATCAGCAAATGCTGCAACTGGATAATGTGAATGTAGACAGAAACATCATCAAAATCGATACACAAAAAGAGGTTACCCCCACCCTGATGAGCATTCCGGATATCGGGCCGGACACCCAGGGACAGCTAATCAAGCTGGAAGATGTGCAATTTGTCAACGAGCACGTTGGGCTGCCTTTTGCAGACAGTGAGAACCTGCTGACCATCAACCGTATGCTGGAAGATTGCAGCGGAAACAGGATTATTGTCCGAACCAGTGGCTATGCCAATTTTGCCGATCATGCTATACCCGAAGGCAATGGGACACTGGTAGGCGTGGTGGCGCAATACCGGCAAGACATGCAGCTGTATATCCGCAGGATGAGTGAAGTGGAACTGGACGGCGAGCGTTGTGCCATACCCGGCGATGACTACGACCTCATTACACTCCAGGAGCTGCGCGAAAACTATTACAATGGCATCACATCCATCCCACCAAACACCAGGGTGCAGGGTGTGGTCATATCCGACGATGCCAACAGCAACCATCCAAGACAGAACCTGTTTATGATGGACGATTCGGAGCACGGCATGGTGATACGTTTTGCAGAAAACCAGGATCACGGACATGCACTCGGTACGGAGCTGAGGGTGATTGTTTCCAATATGGAAGTAAGCGAATTTAACGGCTTGCTGCAGATAGACAACACTCCTCCCGGCAATGCGTACAACCTTGGGCCAACAGATCTGCCCGAGCCAAAAGAGCGTACGATCCAGGAAATCAAAGACAATATCAACATGTATCAGTCCACACTGGTCAGAATCCAGGGAGTGACCGTATCGGGTGGCAATACCTTTTCCGGGGCACGGACTATAACGGATGCCACAGGTAGCATGATGCTGTTCACCCACAACTGGGCAAGCTTTGCCAATTCACCGTTGCCATCGGGAACAGTCACGATAACCGGCATTGTGTCCTTTCATTTTGATCCGCAATTGATGATCAGAAATCTCAACGATATCACAGAAGAATAAAAATATCCCCATCATGATGTATAGAACCAAAAGAATCCATAATATCGTTTTATCAGCAGTTTTGCTGTTGGTTTTTGCCTTTACCGGCTGCGAAAAAGATCCGGATCACCCGCCTGTGAACCAGTTAGGTGAAACGATGACCATAGGTGAACTACGAAATATGTTTACCGGGCAGCCCATATCCATACA
>SKTQ01000007.1 GCA_007122505.1 Bacteroidales bacterium
GTGAAGAAGCACAGGGTTTAAGTGAAGAGATGCGGAGGGTTGCTTCCAAAACTGTTCATATACCCATGGCCGGCAGTATCGACTCATTAAACCTTGCCGCTTCGGTGGCGATACTAACTTTTGAGGCTGTACGGCAGAGAAGGAAAGTGGGATAGCGCGGTACTAATTGGCACACAGATGACACAGATGTATCGGATGATCACAGATTTTTTAAATCGTTTTAACCGCGGATTTCAATAAACAATCTGTATTAATCTGTTGCATCCGTGTCATCTGTGTTCCATTAAAATCTGTCAAAAAAAGTCGCCTCAAACGCAACCCGTAAAAAATGTAAACCCCTGACTGCGCAAATCGAATGGTGATGATCCAATTTCGATTGATTATTATTGAACCCCATTCGGGGTTCTCCTGATCCGGTGGTGCATTGCTAAAACTTCGGGTTTCACCTGAAGCTAATATTGTTAAACCCCTTCGGGGTTTTTTCGTGGTTCCGTTTGCTTTGGGCTGTTAAACCCTTGAAATTCTTCGAAAACAATAAGGTTCTCTGGCATATAAGTTCTTCAGATTCTTTTATATTCTGACCAACTGTATTTAAAATAAAATGCAGGTATTGGTAAGTCCACTTTAATATTCGTACTATATCTTTTGCAAGGCGGGCATAAACCCCGACCCCGAAGGGGTCAAACAACATTAGCCCCGGGTGAAACGCGGGATGATGCGACAATGTCCGAAAAACGAGAACCCCGAATGGGGTTCAATAAAAAGCACCGTTTGACCCTTTCAGAATGTAAATATTATAGGCATAATAAATGGCACACGGATGACACAGATGTAACGGATGATCACAGATTTTTTAAATCGTTCTTGCCGCGGGTTTCAAAAAATAATCCGTATTGATCTGTTTTATCCGTGTTATCTGTGTTCCATTAAAATCACCCAAAAACAATAGGTTTCAGAAGCAATTTGGAGAAAAGGCCAAAGGCTGCAAATTATTGCCTGTTTTCAGGTACCAGGCGTTGATGATTTCCGTCTCTGCATTTCCTTTTTGATGAGAAAAAGCTCCCTGGAAGTTTGCCCGGCAACGGAGGTATTCTCTTCGGCGCGCCGGATGAGATATGGCACGACGGTTTTAACGGGCCCGTAAGGCACATATTTGCACACATTGTATCCGGCGGCTGCCAGATTATAGGAAATATGATCGCTCATACCAAGCAGCTGCGCAAAAGAAACATTCGGATGATCCGGCTTTATGGACAACTTTGTCATACGCTCCGCAGCTTTGCCGCAACTTGTTTCGTTGTGGGTGCCAATACAAACGGCCGAATCACTGATGTTGTCTAACAAAAATGCCGTAGCCTCATCAAAAGCCTGATCGGTAGCTTCCTTATCAGGATAAATGGGTGAAGGATATCCCTTTTTGACTGCCCGTTCACGTTCTTTTTCCATATAAGCACCCCTGACTAGTTTAAAGGCAACAAAAACACCTTGCTTCTTAGCTTTTTCGGCAAAATCATGCAAATATGCCAAACGGTCATGGCGATACATCTGCAGGGTGTTAAACACCATCGGCTGCTTTTTGTTATAACGAAACATCAAATCCTCCACCAACCGGTCGGCAATATCCTGTATCCAGCTCTCCTCGGAGTCGATCATCACCGGAACATTCTTCCCGACGGCATACGCACAGATCCGGTCAAAACGGGCTTTTACACTTTCAAACTCCTGCGCTTCATCATCCGTCAGCTTTAATCCCGACTGTATTTTCTCCAGCAAGGCGAAACGGGAAAGTCCGGTGGGCTTAAATACGGCATATGGTACTTGCTCGCTTGCGGCTGACTTGTCAATGGTTGCCAAAATCTGTTGCTTGGTATATTCGAAATCGGCTTCCGTTTCTTTTCCTTCGGCAGAGTAATCCAGAATGGTGAGCACATTGGACCGGCCAAGCAGTTGTATCTTGTTTTCACATGCTTCTATGGTCTCACCGCCACAAAAATGGCTGAAAACCGTGGGCCTTAAAATCCAGTTTACAGGCAGGCCAAGCCATAAGGCAAAGCGCAGAAGTGCTGAGCCTGTTTTTACCAAAACAGGACTTCCTATCAAGCGGAAAAGCCAGTAAGCTTTTCGCACGCTTTTATTGTTTTTGTCCCGGAAAGCTATCCTGGTGTTTTCAAAATCGATCATCATAAAAAATTAAATCTTCATAATTACACATTACCGGGCTTCACAATCAACCCGAACGGATCTATAAAAGGCGTTACAAGCAGCCTTTTTGATGCTTTGGCTTCGCTCTCAAGGTCTTCTGCGACAGGCATAATGGTGAGAATGGGTATATCTGAATTATCCAGTATCCGTTCTGTATAATTGCTGGAAAAAATATCCTGAATCCTGCCTCCCCTTTCTGCAACGATCATGATCAGATCGGCATTTACGCTGCCGGAAAAGCTCAACAGTGCTTCCGGCCAGGCAGAACCCGGATCAACAACAAGATCGGTCGTAACCGGCACATTCTGTTCCTGAAAAATGTCGGTGACACTTTTTAACAAGGCTTCCTTATTGATGATCTTGGCTTTGTTTTCCGAAGAAAGGAACCCGAATACCCGGACTTTCGCCCCGAAAACTTTGGAAAACCTGATTGCTTGCGTAATTTTTTGTATGCTTCGTTTGGAAAAGTCAACAGGCACAACAATGTTTTGAAATCCAACGTGGTCGTGTTTGTCTTTCACAACCAGAACAGGCACACTGGCCCGGCATGCCACCTTGTAAGGATAGGTTCTTGTCAGGTGCTGAATGCCTTTCCGGCCATGCACACCCATCACAATAAAAGCAGCCCTGATCCTCTCGGCCATAGCGTTGATGGTATTAAAAACATTGCCATCACGCACCATGTGGGTTACCCGGACCTTGCGCTCTTTGATCAGTTCAGAGGAAATTTTTATCAGCCGTTCCTCTGCTGCCTTTTCTTTAACAGTTCCCTTTTGCCTTTTGCTGATCACATGCAACAAATACAACCGGTATTCGAATATTTTTGCCAAAGCTACGGCATGATCAATGGCATAGTCGGAAACATCGGTAAAGTCTACGGGAACAAGAATAGCGTCGCATTGCCTGATATCTACCTGTGCTGTTTCCATCATAAAACAAATAAAAAGATTCCCGGATAAAAATAAGAAAAACTCCCCACATAAATGGATGTCAGGCTAAAAAATCGATGATAGCATCTCTTGTGTCCGCCTGCCAATATGCAACCGGCAAGCAGCGTCGAAAGACCGGGATCATTCCGTTAACCGGGAAGCTCATAAAACAGGGGAGCTCCGGGCCCGATAGGTATTCCCAAAAGAATCCAGATAATAAGCATGGTCAGCCACGCACCAAGAAAAATAAAGGTATAGGGAAGCATGGTAGCGATGATCGTACCGATACCGGCTTTTTTGTCGTAACGCTCCATGAAAGCAACGATCATGGCAAAATATGACATCATGGGGGCGATGATATTGGTTACGCTGTCGCCCACGCGATAAGCCAGCTGGGTAAACTCCGGCGAATAGCCCAAAAGCATAAACATAGGGACAAACACCGGAGCCATCAGTGCCCACTTTGCACTGGCGCTTCCAACCACCAGGTTGATAAAGGCAGAAATCAACACCAATGCAACCATCAGTGGAATGCGCCCCATTTCCAATGACCCGATAAAGTTGGCTCCCTGAATGGCAAATATTAAGCCCAGGTTGGTCCAGTTGAAATAGGCAACAAATTGTGCGGCAAAAAAGACCAGCACAATGTATGTTCCGAGGGTTGACATAGATTTGCCCATCCCATTGATCACATCATAATTGCTTTTTAATGTTTTTGCTGCGATACCGTAAACAATACCCAGGATGGCTGCCACAACAAATATGATGGCGACAATGCCTCTCATAAATGGCGAACGAAGCAGCCCGCCCGTTTCAGGATCGCGCATAAAGCCCGTTCCCGGCAAATGTGACCAGATACCGCCCTCCATGGGAACAGCACTCCATACGAGCAACAGGGCAATCCCAATCAGTGCCCAGAATGTGGCCTTAATGCCACGCTTTTCGTCGGGTGTCAGCTTTTTGATCTCTTCCGGTTGTGCATCACCCTTGTATTCTCCCAAACGGGGTATGACGATCTTTTCCGTAGCCCATGTTCCGATACCGGCAATGAAAAAGGTGGAAACAAACATGAAATAATAGTTTGCCGTTGGATTGACGTTATAAGCGGGATCTATGATCCTGGCTGCTTCCTCCGACAGTCCGGCCAGCAGGGGGTCAATGGTGCCCAGCAGGAGGTTGGCAGAATATCCGCCTGATACTCCCGCGAAAGCGGCAGCAATACCGGCAATTGGATTCCGGCCCACAGCAAGAAAGATCATGCCGCCCAGCGGCACCAAAACCACATAACCCACCTCGCTGGCAGTATTCGACAAAATACCGGCAAAAACAATGGCAAAGGTCAACAACTTCTTCGGTGCTGAAATAACCAGCAAACGCAGTCCGGTTGACATCAAACCGCTGGATTCAGCCACACCGATCCCCAAAAGAGCCACCAGCACCGTTCCAAGCGGGGCAAAAGATGTAAAATTCACCACCATATTGGTCATGATCATGTGAAGGCCCTCCCTGCTTAAAAGGTTAAAGGCAGCAACCTCTTCCCCCGTGCCGGGGTGAATCGCCGTCACATTAAACAAAGAGGCCAGTCCGCTGAGGAATATGATGGCAAA
>SKTQ01000052.1 GCA_007122505.1 Bacteroidales bacterium
AGCGACATCAGTCCGGCATTCACGAAGCTCACCACCATAACCGTGGATGCAGAGGAGGACTGAACCAGCGTTGTGAGCAAAAATCCTGTCAGAACACCTGCAAATCGATTGGAGGTCATCGCGGCAAGGATCGAACGCATCTTATCACCGGCGAACTTTTGAATGCCCTCACTCATCGTTTTCATCCCGAAAAGGAAAAGGCTCAGAGAGCCAAACAGGGTGAGAAAATCGAAAAAGCTGAAATCCATAACACCGCAATTAGCTGTGGCAAATTTAACACTAAATCTTTTCGAAAACAGCCAGATGCCCGAATATTTTTTTTAAGAAAACATCTAGCTGTTAATCAGAGCTTTAAACTACAGCACAATCAATCGCTGCACAACCGGTTTCATACCTTCCAAACTGATCCTTACCAGGTATGTCCCAGGTTGGAGAAAAGAAATATTAACGGAAATTGGATAGGGTAATGTGTCAATGTTCAGTTCCATTCGGTCAACAACTACACCACGGGCATCAAAAACCTCAAGTTTTGCAGGACCTGTTTTGTCATCAAGAATGATTTCAAACTTTTCCCCGGGGATATTCACTGTAACAAATCCGGGTGTGTTGTCCAAACCTGCCACACTACTTACAAAATCGGTAACTGCCAGCGATAGTTTTACGGGCAGATGGTCTGACATGTTGAATAAGGCGCTGATCACATCCGGAGGTTCGCTGTGATTGGGCGGAGTGATCAGTGACTGGTTAAAGCGTTGGCCATCCTGACCTATTGTTTTATAGGAATCGGTTACATAATGAAGCCCCCGGGTGCCTTCCATGATGCTTTGCGTGACAATAATCTGATCGTAACGGTCATCCATTCCACCGGTTACAAAACAATCGTGCGAACCCACACGTGTGCTTTGGGTGTGCCAGGGAGCCATATCAGGGTTGTTCCACCACACACCGGATTGACCAACCGGATCATAAAAACGGATTTCTTCATTGGGATGCCAGGTTAGCAGCTGATAGGCTTGTTCAAATGAGGAGTTCATATTGAAATCGCCCATGAATAATACATTTCCCCTGATTTCTTTTTGTTCTATGTAGCCCATCATGGAACTTACCTCCTGCATTCGGGTTTGCTGATCGGAGGCACTACTACCGGCTTTCAGATGGGCAACCAGGATATGGATAAACAAGGTATCGGCACCCAAAGCAAGGCCGGGGTCATCATAATACAATGAATAGAGGTTTATATCACGCAATACGTTGGCGACAACCGCTTCATCATATAATTGAAACCTATTGGTATTATAAAAAAGCATATTAACCAGGTTCGACCCGGTGGTATTGGTAAAGGTGGCATGGGCGTAATGGGTCCGGCCGTTTGTATTCATTACATTATTCAGAATTCTCTGGGCGAGCGCGGCATTGGGCCCCATTTCATTGACAGCAAAAATATCGGGCAGGGTATGGTCAATAATGGTTTTGAGGTAGCCATCCTTATCATCCACATTGTTGTTGACCGGCGTACAGAATGATGTGTAATGGCCATAGAACAACAGATTGTAAACCATCACCGAAATGGTATCCGTCGGCGCAGCAACAAGCATTCGGCTGACTATCAAAAAGATAGCCGAAAAGAGGATTTTTTTGCGCAATATATTCATTGAAAGGAGATCAGATAGTATTATGGGAGGTAGTTTTTTACAACCCGGAGGCTGCTTAGGGGGTGCATTACAAATCCAATTATTGACAAATGCGTTATTATCTTTTTGACGATGGTTTTGAAATGGATACCTCCCGCCCGAAAGCCATTTTTAAACGGATTTTCCGGGCAGGAGGTCAGTTATACAACAGACAATATTACTTCACAAAACGGAAGTCTTTTCCGGGATACAGGGCGGTATCTCCCAATAGTTCTTCAATACGAAGGAGCTGGTTGTATTTTGCGATTCTCTCGGAACGGCATGCCGAACCGGTTTTGATTTGTCCTGTTCCCAGGGCTACGGCCAGATCAGCGATGGTGGTATCCTCGGTTTCTCCTGAGCGATGTGACATCACGGCTGTGTAATGGTTTTTGTATGCCAGGTTGACGGCCTCAATGGTTTCAGTAAGTGTACCAATCTGATTTACTTTGACGAGGATGGAGTTGGCCACATTGGTATCGATTCCTCTTTGAAGTCTGTTCACATTGGTCACAAAAAGGTCGTCGCCCACGAGCTGAATCCTTGAGCCAAGTTTTTTGGTGATCAGTTCCCATCCTTCCCAGTCATCTTCATCCATTCCGTCTTCTATGGAGATAATCGGGTACTTATTGACCCAGTCGGCCCAATAGTCAACCATTTGTGCAGGAGTTAACTTATCACCTGTGGATTTATGCAGATGATAAACCTTTTCTTCTTTGATAAAAAACTCACTGGCAGCCGGATCTAATGTCAGGAAGATATCTTCACCTGGTTTGTATCCTGCCATTTCGGTAGCCTGCAGGATCAGCTGTACGGCTTCCTCGTTTGACTTGAGGTTGGGAGCAAAACCACCTTCATCCCCCACATTGGTTGAATAGCCTTTTTTCTTCAGAACGGCTTTCAGGTGATGAAAAATTTCTGCACCCATTCTGATGGCTTGGGAAAATGAATCTGCACCTACAGGCATGATCATGAATTCCTGGAAGTCAACAGAATTATCGGCATGTGAGCCGCCATTCAGGATATTCATCATGGGCATGGGAAGTGTTCTGGCATTTACGCCACCCACATAGCGAAACAACGGTTGTCCGGTTTCCTGTGCGGCCGCATTGGCTACTGCGAGAGAAACACCGAGTATTGCATTGGCACCCAGGTTAGCCTTGTTTGGGGTACCGTCGATTTCAAGCATCATTTTGTCAATCAACGCCTGATCGGTTACATGATATCCTCTCAGTTCATTGTTCAGGGTTGTATTGACATGGTTGATAGCTTTTTCAACACTTTTTCCCAGGTATTTGTCCTTGTCGCCATCGCGTAATTCCACCGCTTCGTGAACGCCCGTGGATGCGCCCGATGGGACTGCTGCACGGCCAAGAATACCGTTTTCGGTTATAACTTCTACTTCTACCGTTGGATTGCCTCTTGAATCGAGGATCTGCCTGCCGTGAATGTTGATAATTGTGCTCATAATGTATGATTTTAGATGTTTACAAACTGTTAATTTTTCGATAAAGATACACAAAGCGGCTCACATAAAAAAAGGATAAAGCCTGCAATGACACTTTATCCTTCAAAGTAATATTTGATTGAGAAACTTTACTTATCTGCCGGCTTGTCTGATTCAGCGTCTTTTTCAGAATCATCACCGGGTTCTGTATCTTTTTCCTCTGTTGGTTCTTCATTCTCAGCCTTTTCTGCCACCGGCTTTTCCGCTTTTATTTCTTCTGCTCCGGTTTCAGGCTCTTTTTCTTCTGCCTCAACCTCTTTGGTTTCCGTTTCGGGCTCTTTTTCTTCTGCCTTAACCTCTTTGGCTTCCGTTTCGGGAACCTTCACTTCATCCTGATCAGCAATGGTTTCAGCAGCAGTATCTTTAACTTGCTCTATGGCTTTTTCTTCTGTTGCTTCGATGGTTTCAGCTTTTCCCTCAACCGGCGTTTCAACTACCGGCGTTTCTTCTACGGCAGCGGTTTGTTCTTCTGTTTCCGGAACTGTGCTTTCTTCAACCTTTGTTTCAGCCGGTTTTTCCTTGCCGGTGGTAGTCTGTGCAGCAGGTGCTGCCTCATCTTTTTTACCACGTCTGCGGCCTCTCCTGGTACGTTTCTGCTGCGTTTCCTCTGCAGTTTCCAGCATGGCGGTGTTATAATCCACAAGCTCGATGAAGCACATTTCAGCTCCGTCTCCTTTGCGAAAGCCGGTTTTCAGTATCCGGGTATATCCACCGGGACGGTCTGCCACTTTTTGTGCCACCTCACGGAACAATTCGCTCACGGCATACTTATTTTTCAGGTATGAAAAGACCATACGGCGAGAGTGTGTTGAGTCCTCCTTAGAACGTGTAATGAGGGGCTCAACATACACACGCAGTGCTTTTGCTTTTGCTACAGTGGTATTGATTCGTTTGTGCAGGATCAGGGCAGTGGCCATGCTCGACATCGTTTCTTTCCGGTGGGCTGCCTTCCTTCCTAAACTGTTGATTTTATTCCTGTGTCTCATTTCAGTTATTCCTTATCTAATTTGTACTTCGAAAGGTTCATTCCAAAGCTTAGGTTCTTCGATTTAATCAGTTCTTCCAGCTCAGTGAGCGATTTTTTTCCAAAATTCCTGAATTTCAGCAAGTCATGTTTATTGAGTGCTACCAAGTCTGCCAATGTATCCACATCTGCGGCTTTCAGGCAGTTTAAGGCCCTAACTGACAGGTCAAGATCTACCAGTTTGGTTTTCAGGAGTTGGCGCATATGTAATGAGTTTTCGTCAAACTCTTCACTGGTGGCTTTTTCCTGTGTGTCCACGGTAATCTTCTCATTGGAGAAAAGCATGAAGTGCATAATCAGGATACGGGCTGCTTCCTTCAGTGCCTCTTTTGGTGTGATGGATCCGTCAGTAAGGATTTCCATGGTCAGCTTTTCGTAGTCGGTTTTTTGCTCTACACGATAGTCATCGACCTTATAGGTCACATTTTTAATGGGTGTAAAGATAGAATCCACAGCGATCACACCGATTGCGGGATTCAATCCTTTATTCTCTTCGGCGGGCACATATCCACGACCTTTATCAATGGTAAACTCGATGGAAAGTTTAACGCCGGGCTCCATGTTGCAGATTACAACTTCAGGATTAAGCACCTTGAAGTTAGCGATCACATCGTTGAGGTCTCCAGCCAGAAATTGTTCTTTTCCGTTTAAGGTTATAGAAAACTTTTCTGATTCAGCATCTTCTGACAAGCTTTTGAATCGGATCTGTTTCAGGTTGAGGATGATTTCGGTAACATCCTCCACTACTCCCTTAATGGTGGAAAATTCATGCTCCACTCCCTCAATTTTCACGGAGGTAATGGCAAAACCTTCAAGGGATGAAAGCAGGATTCTTCTGAGCGCATTGCCAATTGTAATACCATAGCCCGGTTCCAACGGCCTGAATTCAAATTTACCCAGACGGTCGTCGGATTCCAGCATGATTACTTTATCCGGTTTTTGAAAAGCTAAGATTGCCATTGGTATATTTTTTTGATGAAAAAAGCGAACATTACTTGGAATATAATTCCACGATGAGTTGTTCTTTGATGGTTTCCGGGATCAATTCCCTTTCGGGATAGTTAAGCAGTTTGCCTTTTTTCATATCCTGGTCCCATTCAAGCCAGCTGTATGCGCTGCTGCGTGATGCAAGGGCGTCAAGGATCGCTTCAAGGCTTTTGGATTTTTCACGCACACCGACAATATCTCCGGGCCGGAGGGTATAAGAGGGAATGTTTACCACTTTGTCGTTCACGGTGATATGCTTGTGGCTTACAAGCTGTCTGGCTGCTCTCCTGGTGGGAGCAATTCCCAGCCTGTAAACCACATTGTCGAGACGTGCTTCCAGCAGTTGCAGCAAGATCTCACCGGTAATCCCCTTTTTTCGCACAGCTTTTTTAAACAGGTTAGAAAACTGTTTTTCAAGCAAACCGTAGGTATATTTGGCTTTTTGCTTCTCAAGAAGCTGAACACCATACTCCGATTTCTTTCTCCGCTTCTTCATCTGACCGTGCTGTCCGGGCGGATAATTCTTTTTTTCAAATGCTCTGTCGGGTCCGAAAATGGGATCTCCAAACTTACGGGCAATCTTGGTTGTTGGGCCTGTATATCGTGCCATATGATTTTATTGATTCATTGATGTTTTATAATTGGGAATATCTGATTATACCCTTCTTCTTTTTGGTGGACGGCAGCCGTTGTGGGGCAAGGGTGTAACGTCGACGATTTCTGTTACTTCCAAACCGGCCGAATGGAGTGTACGAATGGCCGACTCCCTGCCGGAGCCCGGACCTTTCACATACACTTTGATCTTTCTCATACCCAGATCATATGCCACTTTGGCGGCATCACCGGCAGCCATTTGGCCGGCATAGGGTGTATTTTTTTTGGACCCTCTGAAACCCATTTTTCCGGCCGAAGACCAGGAAACAACCTGTCCCTGCTGATTGGCCAGGGTAATGATGATATTGTTGAAAGAAGCAAAAATATGTGCCTGGCCTAAAGGCTCAACTTTTACCACTCTTTTTTTGGCACTCCTGGTGCCTTTGGTTGACTTTGCCATAATGTTTTTACGTTATTCTACTGATCAAGCGGTTTTTTCAACCCACTTCAAAAAAATCTAAATAAAAAGAAATTGCATGCGCCGTTGCATGTATAAACAAACAAGGAATTTTAGCCTTTGGTTGCCTTTTTCTTATTGGCAACAGTTTTCTTTTTACCCTTCCTGGTACGTGCATTGTTTTTGGTTTTCTGACCACGCAGGGGCAAACCGATACGATGACGGATACCGCGGTAGCAACCGATGTCCATCAGTCGTTTGATGTTCATCTGAACCTCCGACCTGAGTGAACCCTCAACCTTGTATTCATCATTGATAATGTTACGTACCTTGGTTAATTCCTGGTCGTCCCAGTCATCAACCTTTTTGTTGGGGTCGATACCGGCAGACTCTAAGATTTTGATAGCGTTGCTTTGCCCGATACCGTAAATGTAAGTGAGGCTTATTGCTCCTCTTTTGTTTCTAGGAATATCAATTCCAGCTATACGTGCCATATGATGTCCTTCTTATTTTGTTAATTTTATCCCTGACGTTGTTTGAAACGGGGATTTTTCTTGTTGATTACATAAATCTTGCCCTTTCTGCGTACGATCTTACACTCGGGGCTTCTTTTCTTAACCGACACTCTGACTTTCATTGGTCTGCATTTAATTGTTTTGCAACTATTTGTATCTGAACGTAATTCGGCCCTTTGTCAGGTCATAGGGTGACATTTCAACTTTGACCTTATCACCGGGAAGGATTTTGATATAATGCATGCGCATTTTACCGGAAATATGGGCAGTAATAATGTGCCCGTTTTCCAGTTCCACCCGGAACATCGCGTTTCCCAGTGATTCGGTAACGACACCATCTTGCTGTATGGATGCTTGTTTTGCCATGTGACCTATCCAATGATGACAGAATTGTATTTGTTGTTCTTTAAAGATTCTTCAATAAAAGCGAAAGTTGACAGTACTTCGGGTTTACCGTTCAAGACGGCAACTGTATGTTCATAATGGCCCGATGGTTTCCGGTCGGTTGTACGTATGGTCCAGCCATCCTTTTCCTGCACCACAAAACGTTTACCCATATTAATCATTGGTTCGAGGGCAACAACCAGGCCATTTTTTATGGCTTCTCCTTTGCCTTTTCTTCCGAAGTTGGGTAACTCGGGTGGTTCATGTAATTTCCGTCCGAGGCCGTGACCAACCAATTCCCTGACAACCGAATAACCTGCTTTTTCTGCATGGTTTTGAACTGCCCAGGAAACATCGCCGAGGGTATTGCCTTCTACCAGCTGTTCAATCCCTATCATCAGACATTGAAAGGTTGTTTTGAGCAATCTCTTTTTCTCAGGGCTGATCTCTCCAACGGCAAATGTATAGGCAGAATCACCGTAATATCCGTTTTTCAGCACCCCACAATCAATAGAGAGGATATCACCTTCCTGAAGCGGTTCATTTTTGGGGAAACCATGCACAACCACCTCATTGGGAGAGATGCAGAGGGTATATGGAAACCCGTGGTATCCTTTAAACCCCGGTACAGCGCCATGATCCCTGATGAAGGTTTCAGCTATCCGGTCCAGCTCCATTGACGTAATCCCGGGCCTTATATGTTTGGCCAGCTCGCCATGGGTCTTTGCAACAAGTAAAGAACTTTCGCGTATTAATTCAATTTCTTCAATGGTTTTCAGTTGAATCATCACTGACAATCATTATCCTGTCATGCCCATGGGTGAGGAACGACCCTTGATACGGCCTGACTTGGTAAGACCATCGTAATGACGCATCAGCAGGTGACTTTCAATCTGCTGAAGTGTGTCCAGCACAACGCCCACCATAATAAGGAGCGAGGTACCTCCGAAAAACTGTGCAAACTGGCCGGTAACGCCCATCAGGCTGACCAGTGCGGGCATAATCGCAACAAACGCCAGGAACAAAGATCCGGGCAGTGTAATGCGCGACATGACGTTATCAATAAATTCGGCTGTTCGTTTACCGGGTTTTACACCGGGAATGAACCCACCGTTTTTCTTCATATCTTCGGCCATCTGATTTGGGTTCACCGTAATGGCCGTGTAGAAGTATGTAAACAGAATAATCAGCACAGCAAAGGTAAAATTATACCAGAAGCCTGTAAAATCGGACATTGTTGCGGCAAATCCGCCTAAGGCTTCAGAGAACCCGGCCAAAGTGATTGGGATAAACATGATAGCCTGGGCAAAAATGATGGGCATAACCCCGGCTGCATTTACTTTCAGCGGTATATACTGCCGTTGTCCGCCATATTGCCTGGTACCTACCACACGTTTTGCAAACTGTACGGGAATTCGTCTCTGACCCTGAACCAGCAGGATAACCAATACCACAACGGCCATCAAAACGACCAGTTCCACAAGGAATACTACTGGTCCTCCCCCACCTGCTTCTTCGATTCTGGCAATAAATTCTGCCATCAGGGCAAAAGGCAATTGTGCAATAATCCCTACCATAATAATCAGGGATATACCGTTTCCGATTCCCCGTTCCGTTATTCGTTCACCCAGCCACATCACGAACATGGTTCCCGATATGAGTATGATCACAGACGAGATCATAAAATAGAGGGAAGGGCTGGCCGCTCCCGGGTCAAAGGGCGATATCGCTTCGGGTGGCAGCTGTGCCACCAGGTTTCCAAGGTATGCAGGTGCTTGTGCGGCAGTGATAAAGACGGTCAGATAACGCGTGATCTGGTTTATCTTCTTTCGTCCGCTTTCGCCTTCTTTTTGTAACCGCTGGAAATACGGAACGGCGACGCTCATCAGCTGAATCACAATTGACGCACTAATATAGGGCATGATACCCAGTGCAAAAATGGATGCATTTGAGAAGGCACCACCAGAGAACATGTTCAGGAGCCCGAGGAGCCCATCCTGTGTTTGTGCCTGCAGAGCCTGTAATTGATGGGGGTCGACCCCCGGGAGCACTACATAAGAACCCAGGCGATAGATCAGGATAATACCCAAAGTATTGATTATCCTGATTCGCAGGTCTTCAATATTGTAGATGTTGATTAAGGTTTGAATAAATCGTTTCATTCCTGAGTTTTATATCCGGTTAACAGTTCCTCCGTTTGCTTCGATTGCTTTCACGGCAGTTTCTGAGAAAGCATGGGCGGTTACGGAAATTTTTGCCGTCAGGGTACCTCTTCCCAAAATTTTGACCAGTTCATTTTTTGACACAAGGCCATTGCTGATCAGTACATCCGGATCAATGGCATCGAGACCTTTTTTGTCAACAAGTACCTGAATCACATCCAGGTTGATTGCTTGATATTCGACCCGGTTGAAGTTTTTGAAACCGTATTTTGGCACACGCCTTGCGAGGGGCATCTGGCCACCTTCAAAACCGGCTTTTCTGCTGTATCCCGAGCGCGATTTTGCACCTTTGTGGCCTTTGGTGGCAGTATCACCTGCACCGGACCCTTCTCCGCGGCCAATTCTTTTTTTGGTTCGGTGGGATCCTTTTACCGGTTTGAGATTACTTAAATCCATTATATTACAAATTTAAAGATATTGAACAAAACCAAATTATTCCTGCACTTCTTCAACAGAGAGAAGGTGTTTTACCTTTTTGATCATGCCTTCCACCTGGGGTGTCCCCACAACCACTCTTGGCCGGTTCATCCGTGTAATACCCAGTGCATCCAATGTTTTCTTTTGATCAGCAGGTCTTCCTATTCTGCTTCTTATTTGCGCAATTTTGTACTTTTTCATTTCCGGTATTTTTGTCTGATTACCCGTTAAATACTTTCTCTACACTTACGCCACGCTGTTGCGCAACAGCGAATGGATCCCTGAGTTTTGTCAGGGCGTCGATGGTTGCTTTTACAACACTATGGGGGTTTGAGGAGCCTTTGGATTTAGCCAGAACGTCGGTAACGCCAACGCTTTCAAGAACTGCACGCATGGCACCGCCTGCAATAACACCTGTACCGTGAGCGGCAGGTTTTATAAGCACTCTTGCACCACTGTATTTTCCTTCCTGTGCGTGTGGAATTGTACCTTTAAATACAGGTACTTTGATCAGGTGTTTCTTGGCGTCATCGATACCTTTGCTGATGGCGGTGGTTACTTCTTTGGCTTTACCAAGGCCGTATCCCACTACACCGTTTTCATTACCAACAACGACAATAGCCGAAAAGCTAAATGTACGGCCACCCTTTGTTACCTTGGTAACCCGCTGGATGCTAACAAGCCTGTCTTTAAATTCGATTTCGCTCGACTTAACCTTTTTGATATTTACGTTTGCCATAGTCTTAAAATTTTAAGCCTCCTTCTCTAGCTCCTTCAGCCAATGATTTGATTCTTCCATGGTAGAGATAACCATTGCGGTCGAAAACAATATTTTCAATGCCGGCCTCTTTGGCACGTTCGGCAATCAATTTCCCTACTTCACGGGCCTTCTCCGTTTTGGTCATCTTCTTTTCCGCGATGTCCTTCAGCTGCGATGAAGCAGCTGCCAGCGTTTTCCCATCAAGGTCATCAATGATCTGGGCGTATATCGCCTTGTTGCTTCTGAACACAGACAACCTGGGTTTTTCTGCATTACCGCGGATTTTTTTCCTCACGCGGTATTTTATCCTTGTCCTTCTGTCGAGTTTCTTTTTTGTTGCCATCCTGATAAAGGAATTATTTTTTTGAATTACGATTACTTGGCAGCTGCTGCTTTACCTGCTTTTCTACGGATTACTTCACCCTTGAACAAGATACCTTTGCCTTTGTAAGGTTCAGGTTTGCGGAATGAGCGGATTTTGGCAGCCACCTGGCCAATCAACTGCTTATCATGAGATTCCAGAACAATTGTAGGGTTTTTCCCTCTTTCTGTAATGGTATTCAGCTGCACCTCTTTGGGTATTTCAAAGAAGATAGTGTGCGAGTACCCCAGTGCCAGTTCCAGCAACTGTCCGCTATGAGAAGCCTTATAACCGACCCCGACCAATTCCTGTTCTATTTTGTAACCTTCTGAAACACCGACCACCATATTGTTGATCAGTGACCGGTAAAGGCCATGGAGGGCTTTGGATTGTTTCTGATCGTCAGGTCTCACAACCTTGATCTCATCCCCTTCCACATTGATTTGGATATCGGGATGCACTTGCTGTGATAGTTCGCCTTTTGGTCCTTTTACCGTAACCAGGTTGTCGTCCGAAACATTAACAGTGACGCCCTTGGCTATATTTACCGGGTTATTTCCTATTCGTGACATGATACATCTTTTTAGCTTACGTAACAAATTATTTCTCCGCCAACATTAAGTTGCCGTGCCTCTTTGTCGGTCATGAGTCCTTTTGAGGTGGAGACGATTGCAACTCCAAGTCCGTTCAAAACGCGAGGCAGTTCTTTGCTGCCCACATAGCGACGCAGGCCCGGCCGGCTAACACGGCTGATATCGTTGATGGCAGGCAGTTTGGTCACAGGATGGTATTTGAGTGCAATTTTGATTGTTCTGGGCAGTTTATCGTCCTCAAATTTATAATTGAGGATATATCCCTTGTCAAAGAGTATCTTTGTGATCTCCTTTTTAATACTCGATGCAGGAACTTCCACAACCCTGTGGTTGGCCTTTACGGCGTTCCTTATTCTTGTCAGAAAATCTGCAATTGGATCGGTTATCATTTTATTCTCAGTAAAAAAGTTACGTAATATGCTTACCAGCTTGCTTTGGTGATTCCGGGGATAAGGCCTTTGTTGGCCATTTCACGGAAGTTAATACGCGATATCCCAAATTGACGCATATATCCTTTGGGTCTTCCTGAAAGCTGGCACCTGTTGTGCAGTCTTACCGGTGACGCATTTCTCGGGAGCTTTTGAAGGCCTTCCCAATCACCATTGGCTTTCAGTTCTTCTCTTTTGGCAGCGTATTTTTTCACAAGCCGGGCCCTTTTGACCTCTCTGGCTTTCATGGATTCTTTTGCCATGATATTATCTATTTATTCTGGTTTCTAAATGGTAATCCAAATTCACGCAGCAATGCGAATGCTTCCCTGTCGGTGTTGGCGGTGGTCACAAAATTGATGTCCATACCGTTGATTTTATTCACCTTATCGATATTGATCTCAGGGAATATGATTTGTTCGGGTATACCGAGTGAATAGTTGCCGCGTCCGTCAAATCCCTTTTCATTCACTCCTTTAAAGTCGCGTATACGGGGGAGTGAGACGGCTACGAGCCTGTCAAGGAATTCATACATCCGTGTTCCCCTCAGTGTAACGCGAACACCTACGGGCATTCCTCTTCTGAGTTTAAAGTTGGAGATGTCTTTCTTTGATTTGGTGGGCACGGCTTTTTGGCCTGTGACCAGTGACATCTCTTCCACGGCATTATCAATCAGCTTTTTGTCGGTGATGGCGTCGCCAACACCCTGGTTCAGGCTGATTTTTACCAGTCTGGGCACCTGCATTGGGTTGGAATAACCAAACTCCTTCATGAGGGCAGGTACTATTTCTTTGGTGTACTTATCCTTAAGTCTTGGTGTGATGCTCATTGCTAAATTTCCTCCCCTGTCTTTTTGGAATATCTTACCAACCGGTTGTTTTCGTTTCGTTTTCTTCCGATCCGTGTGGGGTTGCCTTTGGCATCCACCAACATCAGGTTGGAGATATGGATACTGGCTTCTTTTTTTACGATGCCGCCCTGTGGGTTTGCTGTATTTGGTTTTGTATGCTTGGATGCCATGTTAACACCTTCAACAAAAGCTCTTTGTTTTTTTGCATCCACCCTAAGGACTTTTCCTGTGGCGCCTTTTTCGTTGCCGGCAATTACCTGGACGGTATCTCCTTTCTTGATATGGAATTTGCGTAACATAAGTATTTTCGATTATAGCACTTCGGGTGCCAATGAAACGATTTTCATGAATTGTTTTTCTCTCAATTCGCGGGCTACGGGGCCAAAGATACGTGTGCCACGCATTTCTTCGTTGGCTGTGAGGAGCACAACGGCATTGTCATCGAACTTGATATAACTGCCATCGGGTCTTCTAACGTGTTTTTTGGTTCTGACCACCACCGCTTTTGACACCGTACCTTTTTTGATGTTGCCTGAGGGTAATGCATGTTTAACCGTCACGATAATTTTATCGCCAATGCCTGCATAACGGCGGCGGGTACCTCCGAGCACCCTGATGCAGAGCACTTCTTTTGCTCCGCTGTTGTCGGCAACTGCCAGTCTGGATTCTTGCTGTATCATAACTACTTCGCTCTTTCAAGGATTTCAACTAATCTCCAACATTTATTTTTGCTCAAAGGCCGGGTTTCCATGATGCGAACGGTATCCCCGATGTTACAATCGTTTTTTTCATCATGAGCCATAAAGCGGGATGTTTTTTTGACAAACTTCCCGTACTTTGGATGACGAACTTTGCGCAGAACCTCCACAACAACAGATTTTTCCATCTTGTTGCTTACCACAACACCTGTTCTTTCTTTTCTGTTCTTTCTGGTTTCCATTTCAGTAATGCTTTATTTCGTTTCTTCTAATTCCCGTTTTTTGAGCTCTGTCAAAATCCGGGCTACAGTTCTGCGATAATACTTGATCCTCATTGGATTTTCCAATGGTGATACCGCATGATTCATTTTCAGTTTCTGCAACTGCTTTCTCTCCTCTTCCAGACGTTCTTGGAGTTCGCCGGTTGACATTTCGTGTATTACACTCTGCTTCATCTCTGTGTATTTGTTTGATTTGCAGCTTTCCCGTTACTTCAGCTGATTGAATCTGGCGGGATGCCGGGAAAAACCTGTTGCTGCTGGTTCTGCCTTGCATTGTTTCTCCCTGCAAAAAGGCTGCAAAGTTACAATTTTTTTCCGATACTTGGACAAATATTAATACTCATAATCTCTTCTTACCACAAATTTTGTAGTAACAGGGAGTTTTTGGGAACCCAGGCGCATCGCCTCCCTGGCTGTTTCCAGCGGCACACCTTCAGCTTCGAAAAGAATCCGGCCGGGGCAAACCCTTGCAACAAAATACTCGGGAGCACCTTTCCCTTTACCCATACGTACCTCAGCGGGTTTTTTGGTTATGGGTTTATCAGGAAAGATCCTTATCCAGAGTTGACCTTCACGCTTCATCCGACGTGTGATAGCCTGACGGGCAGCTTCAATCTGCCGTCCGGTCACCCAGTTGGTATCAAGCGACTTAATGCCAAAAGAGCCGAAAGCCAACTCAGCACCACGCTTGGTGTTGCCTTTCATGCGGCCCTTCTGCATTCTCCTGAACTTGGTTTTCTTGGGCTGTAACATTATTATTCGGTTTTTCTTGTTTGACTAATTCAGCAAATGCCTTATTTCTTTCTTCTTCCTCCGAAGCGACCACCGCCTCCACCTGTCCGGGGCTTTGCCGGCTCTTCAATAAATGGTGTAAGTTCCGGCTTTCCAAACACTTCTCCTTTACATATCCATACCTTGATCCCGATACGGCCATAAGTAGTATGGGCCTCAACAGCTGCGTAATCTATATCGGCTCTGAGTGTATGCAAGGGAATTCTTCCTTCCTTATAGGTTTCATTACGGGCCATTTCGGCACCACCCAACCGACCGCTTACCATTACCTTGATACCTTCTGCTCCTAAGCGCATGGTTGAAGAAATGGCTGTTTTTACAGCACGACGGAAGGAAATTCGGCCTTCAATCTGCTTGGCCACATTATGTGCAACCAAAAAGGCGTCCAGCTCCGGGCGCTTGATCTCACTGATATTGATCTGAATTTCTTTTTTTGTAAGTTTTTTCAGCTCTTCCTTCAGTTTGTCCACTTCCTGGCCTCCCTTTCCAATAATGATACCGGGGCGGGCCGTGTTGATATTTACGGTAACAAGCTTCAGTGTTCGCTCAATAAAAATTTTTGACACACCTGCCTTGGCCAAACGTACATAGAGGTACTTTCGGATTTTATCGTCTTCAACCAGTTTGGCTGCATAATTTTTCCCGCCATACCAGTTGGAGTCCCATCCCCTGATGATACCGAGCCTGAGGCCGATTGGATTAGTTTTTTGTCCCATCTGAGAAATATTTATTCGTTTGTTTCGATTGGATTCTTGCTGTCAACAAAAAGGGTAACATGATTGGAGCGCTTCCTGATGCGATGCGCTCTTCCCTGCGGTGCAGGGCGCAAACGTTTCAGCATTCTGGCACTGTCAACATATATTTCCTTTACATAGAGGTTGTTGTCTTCTATGCGTTTCCCTTCGTTTTTGTTTTGCCAATTGGCGATGGCTGACAAAAGGAGCTTCTCAAGCCGCAGGGCTGCTTCCTTTTTTGTATATCGCAAAATGGCGAGGGCCTTGTTCACTTCCTGTCCCCTGATTAGATCCGCCACCAAGCGCATTTTTCTTGGTGAGGTGGGGCAGTTGCTCAATTTGGCAACATATTGGTTCTTTTTCTCTTCCTTAAGTTGTTCAGCCCTAAGATGCTTTCTTAATCCCATGACGATGAAGTTTATTTTTTGCCTTTATCTTTTTTTCCTGCATGTCCCCGGAATATCCGTGTGGGTGCAAATTCTCCCAATTTATGGCCCACCATGTTCTCGGTGATATAAACGGGAATAAATTTGTTTCCGTTATGAACGGCTATGGTCAGTCCCACAAAATCCGGGGAGATCATGGAGGCCCTTGACCAGGTCTTAATGACAGACTTTTTGGTGCTGGCAGACATGGCCAGGACTTTTTTCTCCAGTTTGTGGTGAATATAAGGTCCTTTGTTTAATGAACGACTCATATGCTTGTTTTTTTTGCTGTTATCTGATGATTATTTCTTTCTTCTTTCGACGATGAGCCTGTTCGAGGCTTTTTTCCTGTTGCGTGTTCTGTACCCTTTGGCGGGCAAACCTTTGCGGCTGCGCGGGTGTCCACCTGATGCGCGGCCCTCGCCACCACCCATGGGGTGGTCAACGGGGTTCATGACCACAGGACGGGTTCTCGGGCGGCGTCCCAACCAGCGGGAGCGACCTGCCTTACCCGACATTTCATGCATGTGATCAGGATTAGATGCACTACCAATGGTTGCCTTGCAGGTAACCAGTACCATCCGGATTTCTCCGGAAGGGAGTTTCAGCAGGGCGTACTTGCCTTCACGCGACGTGAGCTGGGCGTAAGTTCCTGCACTGCGCGCCATTTTACCGCCTTGTCCGGGCTGAAGCTCAATATTGTGAATGACACTTCCCAGGGGAATATCCCTCAAAAACATTGCATTTCCGATATCCGGTGTGGCTTTTTCGCCCGACATGAGCGTTTGTCCCACCTGCAATCCTACCGGGGCAATGATGTAACGCTTTTCGCCATCGGCATAATTGAGCAAAGCGATACGAGCCGAACGGTTAGGATCATATTCGATGCTTTTCACAACCGCCGGAATGCCATCCTTGTTTCTCTTGAAATCGATGATGCGGTATCTTTTTTTGTGACCTCCGCCAACGTAGCGAACTGTCATTTTACCTTCGTTATTTCTGCCTCCCGATCTCTTCTTACCCCTTAAAAGACTTTTTTCGGGCTTGCTTGCGGTAATATCATCAAATGCGCTGATCACTTTGTTGCGCTGCCCGGGGGTAGTCGGTTTAAACTTTTTTAAAGCCATGATGAGTCCTTATATATTGCTGTAAAAATCAATTGTCTGACCTTCGTTCAATGTTACGATGGCCTTCTTAAAATTGTTCTTTCTTCCGGACTGAAAGCCGGTACGGGTGTATCGCATCTGGCGCTTGCCAAGATACACCATAGTATTTACCGAGGCTACCGTTACATCATACATCTGTTCAACCGCAACCTTAATTTGCGATTTGGTAGCACGTTTGTCCACGATAAAGCCGTAACGGCTGGGAAACTTTTCAGTAACCGCCGTCATCTTCTCGGTAATCAGTGGCTTAATGAGTACTTGCATGGTTATCATATTTTATGGGACCGATCTTTTTCCAATCCCTGTCATCAATGGTTATTACCTTTTCAACAAAATGTCTTCAACCTCTTTGATTGCGCCTTCCATCATCAGGATGTGGTCTGCGTGCAGAATCATATACGTGTTGAGTTGTGAAGCTCTTATGGTAAATGCCCTTGGGACATTTCTGGCAGATAACTGCACCATCCGGTCGCCATCGGGCATCACAAGCAGAGACTTTTTGCCTTCAATTTCAAAATTTCTGAGGATCTCCAAATATTTTTTTGTTTTGGGCTCTTCCATTGTGAAATCTTCCAGCACCTTGATCCTTTCTTCTTTGGCTTTGTATGACAAAGCGGATTTGCGCGCCAGGGTTTTCACTTTTTTATTTATTTTGAAGCTGTAATCCCTGGGTTTGGGGCCAAAAACAACACCACCACCTCTTAGCAACGGAGATTTGATATCACCGATACGGGCTGCTCCTGTTCCTTTTTGGCGGCGCAACTTCCTGGTACTACCTTTTACCTCATTGCGTTCTTTCGTTTTATGGGTACCCTGACGACGGTTTGCCAAATGATGCTTTACAGCAAGGTAAATGACGTGGTCGTTGGGTGTGATTCCAAATATATCGTCGTTTAACGCAACGGTTTTTTCGGTTTTGTTTCCCTCTATGTTATAGACTGCTAACTCCATCTTTCAAGAATTAAATATGATCCATTTGGCCCCGGTACAGAGCCTTTTACAATAACTAAGTTTTTCTCGGGGATCAATTTCATGATCTGCAGGTTGATCATTTTTACCCTATTGCCACCTGTACGGCCGCCCATACGCATTCCTTTGAACACCCTGGAGGGCCATGAGGAGGCACCCAGTGATCCGGGAGCACGTAAGCGGTTGTGCTGGCCGTGGGTAGCCTGACCGACACCGGAAAACCCGTGCCGTTTAACAACTCCCTGAAAACCTTTTCCCTTGCTGACACCAACTACATCAATGAATTCACCTTCGATAAATACATCTGCAGTAAGCACGTCGCCAAACTCTTTTCTTTGGCCGGGTTCAAAACGGGTAAATTCGGCCAGCACCTTTTTGGGTGTTGTTTTCGCTTTTTTGAAGTGTCCCAACAAAGGTTTGGTGCACAATTTTTCGCGTTTCTCATCAAAACCAAGCTGAATGGCGTCGTACCCATCCTTCTCTTTGGTAAGTATTTGCGTAACTACGCAGGGACCGGCTTCGATAACCGTGCAGGGAATATTTTTCCCGTCGGCATCAAAAAAGCTGGTCATTCCAATTTTCTTTCCAATTAATCCTGACATCTCTCGTCGATTTAACAAATATGAGCAATCGTATTCTTTACAATGCTTAGACTTTAATCTCTACTTCAACACCACTTGGCAGCTCCAGTTTCATGAGGGCGTCAACGGTTTTTGATGAAGAAGAATAAATATCTAAAAGTCTTTTGTATGAGCACAGTTGAAACTGTTCCCTTGACTTTTTGTTAACAAAGGGTGACCGCAAAACGGTAAACTTCCTTTTGTGGGTGGGAAGCGGTATCGGACCATTTACCACCGCACCTGTGGTCTTCACAGTCTTCACGATTTTTTCGGCAGACTTATCTACCAGGTTGTAATCGTATGATTTTAATTTGATTCGAATTTTGTGACTCACGGTTTCCTTAATTTTAAAACGGTTTATGTTTTTACACCATATAGTTTCTCAATCACCTCATTTGCAATATTGGGCGGGACTTCTTCAAAATGAGAAAACTCCATAGTAGAGAGTGCCCTGCCCTGGGTAAGCGTCCTCAAAGCAGTTACATAGCCAAACATCTCTGATAGCGGTGTGGTCGCATTGATCACCTGAAGGTTTGTTCTTTGGGAGATCCCGCTGAGATGACCCCTGCGGCGATTGATGTCGCCAACAACGTCACCAAGGTATTCTTCGGGTGTAACTACTTCCAGTTTCATTACGGGTTCGAGCAATACCGATTTGGCTTTCCTGCATGCATTTCTGAATGCAATTTTGGCAGCCAGTTCAAAAGACAATGAATCGGAATCGACGCTATGATATGATCCATCCAGCAAGGTTACTTTCATGCTGTCAACAGGATAACCTGCCAAAACACCATTTTGCATGGCCATTTTGAATCCTTTTTCTATGGATGGTATATATTCTTTGGGGATGTTACCTCCTTTGACCTGATCAACAAACTGCAGTCCTTCAACGCCTTCATCGGCGGGCCCGATTTCAAAAACGATATCGGCAAATTTTCCTTTACCGCCGGTTTGTTTTTTATAGATTTCCCGATGCGAAACGGTGTTTGTGATCGCTTCCTTGTATGCCACCTGTGGTGCTCCCTGGTTTGCTTCCACCCTGAATTCACGCTTAAGCCTGTCGAGCAATATTTCCAGGTGCAGTTCTCCCATACCGCTGATGATGGTCTGACCGCTATCCTCATCTGTTTTAACCTGAAATGTGGGATCTTCTTCTGCCAGCTTGGCCAATGCCATATTGAGCCGGTCGAGATCGGCCTGGGTTTTGGGTTCAATGGCTACGCTGATCACAGGCTCGGGGAATGTGATAGACTCCAGCAGGACAGGGTGTTTCTCATCGCACAATGAGTCGCCGGTGTGGATATTTTTGAATCCTACGGCTGCGCCAATATCTCCTGCTTCAATGAGTTTGATTGGGTTTTGTTTGTTGGCGTGCATCTGGAGGATACGGGAGATCCGCTCTTTTTTATTGGTAGATGCATTCAGAATGTAAGATCCTTCCTTTAGGCTGCCACTGTAAACGCGAAAGAAGCAAAGGCGGCCCACGTATGGGTCGGTAGCAATTTTAAAAGCCAGCGCGGCAAAGGGTTCAGCGGCACTGGCTTTGCGAATCTCTGTTTTTTCTGTTTTGGGGTTAATGCCTTCAACAGCTTCTATATCGTTGGGCGACGGAAGAAATTTAACAACGGCATCCAAAAGGGCTTGTATGCCTTTATTTTTGAATGCCGAGCCGCACAATACGGGTGTGATCTTGCGATCGATGGTTGCTTTGCGAATAATGGCAATCATGTCGTCTTCCCTGATGGAGTTGGGGTCTTCCATGAATTTTTCCAGCAACTCTTCGCTTTCTTCGGCGCATCCTTCCACAAGGATGGTGCGGTATTTTTCCGTAATCTCCTTTAACTCTTCGGGGATGGGGACTTCAACAAAGCTCATTCCGAGGGTATGGTCTTCCCATTCATAAGCTTTGTTGGTGATGAGGTCAACCACTCCGCGGAATTCTTCTTCAAAGCCAATGGGTATTTGCAGGGGTACGGCATTCATGCCGAGGCGTTCCCTGATTTTATCGACCACGGCAAAAAAATCGGCCCCGGCACGATCCATCTTATTGATAAAACTGATCCGGGGCACTTTATATTTATCGGCCTGTCTCCATACTGTTTCTGACTGTGGTTCAACACCACCAACGGCACAAAAGAGGGCGATGGCACCATCAAGTACGCGCAGGCTGCGCTCTACCTCAACGGTAAAATCCACATGCCCCGGCGTATCAATGATATTGATTTTATATTGGTTGTTACGGTAATTCCAAAAAGTGGTGGTGGCGGCAGAGGTAATGGTAATGCCACGCTCCTGCTCCTGTACCATCCAGTCCATGGTAGCAGCACCATCGTGGGTTTCTCCCAGGCGATGGTTTACACCGGTATAAAACAGTATACGCTCGGTAGTTGTAGTTTTACCGGCGTCGATATGTGCCATGATACCGATGTTGCGTGTATATTGCAGATCTCTTGCCACTTGATTTTTGATCTATTCAGTTTTTCTTAAAATCTGAAATGAGAGAATGCTTTGTTGGCGTCTGCCATACGGTGCATATCCTCTTTTCTTTTGTAAGCGCCGCCTTCCTCTTTGCTGGCAGCAATAATTTCACCGGCCAGTTTTGCGGCCATTCCTTTTTCGTTGCGCCTGCGTGCAAATGTGATCAGGTTTTTGATACCAACCGACATTTTCCGGTCAGGTCTGATCTCCGAAGGAATTTGAAAAGTTGCCCCCCCAATTCTCCGGCTGCGCACTTCCACGGAGGGAGTCACATTGGCCAGGCCCTTTTTGAAAATCTCCAGGCCGTCTTCCTTGGTTTTTTCTGAAATGATGTCGACTGCATCATAAAACATGTTGTATGCAAGGTTCTTTTTCCCTTGCAGCATCATGTTATTCACAAAGCGGGTAACCAATACATCGTTAAACCTTGGATCAGGCAGCAATACGCGCTTTTTTGGTTTTGACTTTCTCATTGTACTGTCAATTATTATTTTTTGTCCGGATCAAATTACTTTTTCTCCTTTGGCCTTTTGGTTCCGTATTTTGAACGGCGTTGTGTACGGCCTTCCACACCGCTGGTGTCCAAAGCACCGCGAACAATGTGATACCGCACACCCGGCAAGTCTTTTACCCTGCCTCCACGAATCAAAACAATGGAGTGCTCCTGAAGGTTATGACCCTCTCCCGGAATGTAAGCGTTCACCTCTTTGCCGTTGGTGAGCCTTACCCTTGCTACTTTACGCATAGCCGAATTCGGCTTCTTGGGAGTGGTGGTATAAACACGAACACAAACACCCCTGCGCTGCGGGCAAGCATCCAATGCCGGTGATTTGCTCTTGTATGTCACCTTTTTACGCCCTTTTCGAACCAATTGCTGAATTGTTGGCATACTTTGATCTCGATTTTAGTAAAAACTTCGTTTTTATTTTGTTAAATCCAATGAATCCCGATTTTTGGGAGTGCAAAGGTAGAAGTTATTTTTTGAATAACAATAAGCAAAAGCAAATTATTTTTGCTCACCTTGACAACCCAAACATGCAGGAATTGTAAACCTCTTGTTTTTGAGGGGCACAAAGGTACAATAATTTTATAATTTTTTAACCTGAAAATACCCGTTTTTTTTTCGGAGAATACCCAAGGCCCTTTAATCCGGCAATATGCAGACCCATAACAAATGAGAAAAACGAGAATGCTTTATTCAGCGTTCCCAATGGGATTGCCAATATACAAATATCTGTTTTTCAGAGTCCCGGGGTGAACCATGGTGGGCATTATACCAGGCCTTTTGACAGGCAATAAGTAAGGGCCGGACATCCACAAACGGAGAAAACCCGGTATTGTGAAAAAAACAATTACCTGGTAAAACGGTATGCAGCTTCTTCCATTTCTTTTACATTGCGGAAGGGCCGGGGTGGATTCAGATGTTTAGCCAAAAAACGATAGATCTCAAAACGGATATCGCGGCCGGCCCTGTGGTCCATCCTGTCGAATGAATGGCCGCCCGGTATGTCTTCATAGATGCGGTATTCGAAATCCTTGTTATGGGCCTTCAGCGTATTGATCAGGTTTTGCACTTCAAGCACATGCACATCTTCATCAATTGTGTTGGTATGAATAAGCAGGGGGATTTCCAATTTGTGGGCATGGTACACAGGCGACCGCCGCCTGTATTCCTCAATATTTTCGTGAACTGCCTGCCCGATATGGTGATCTGCGGCAAACCAATCCATTTCATAAGCCGGGCGTTTATACCCCATACGCGCAATCAGGTCACTAACGGGTACGCCGGCGAAAACCGCGCGATAATCTTTGGGGTGCTCGAAAGCATTCATCAATGAGATCATCCCACCATGACTCCAGCCAATGAGCCCCACACGCCGCCGATCCACAATGTCATAATTTTCCAGCATCAGCAGCATGCTTTCATGCACGTCATCATTTTCAAGACCGCCATAATCGATGCGTTTGTGCAATCCTTTTCCATAGCCTGTGCTGCCCCGGTATTCCGGTGCTACCACGATATATTGCTGCGCTATCAGCTCCCGGATAATGTGGGTATAATAGGTATTGAAATCACCATGTACGCCACCGTGCGGAAACACCAGCAAAGGATACTTCTTCGATGGGTCAACATCTTTGGGAATAAAGACATAGGTCCAGAACTTGACCGGGTTTTTATCATGAAGGGTGGTTGCCCTTTCAAAGCCCCTCGGTGGTGGTCCTGCCAGGAAGAGTTTGTCGATATAGGCCACATCTCCTACTACCTTGTGCCACATTACATCATCAATGGCTTTTTCCAAAATATCAAACCGATAGCGGAGATCCCGCAATTCCTCAAGGATAACCTGCTGGTTATTCAGCAATTCCTGATTCGAAACCTGCGCCACAGATGGTGTTGATATTAAGCCAAATACAACACCTATGGCAGATAATAAAACCAAGCTTTTCATAAAGTGACTCATAGCTGTATGTTGTTAATGTAAATAGTTTAAAAAACCTTCCTTGTCATGTTTGAACCGTAAAGATATAAAGAATTTCAAAGTTGCTGAGCCTGCAAGGAAAGAGTCGCCGGGGGACGGACAAAAGATCATCGCAAGGATCATTCCTACCATAATATATAGTTGGAGTGATAATAGAAAGTCATCAGTGCCCATATAAATTCCTATCTTTGCCAACGCAATAATTTATGTCGCATAATATATAACAGTGTGATGACATTGGTTGCTATTGTCCGAAGGCTGAGGAGCTTTCACCGCATGGTATTTCAAGACCGCAGCCGGGAGATATTCGGGCAATTATTGGCACAACTGCTATGCGGCATTACGTTAAAGGATTTTAAATTTGCAGAGCTTCTCCCGTGAGCAGTGTTAGAATAACTTCTTTATGATAGATTTTCTGAAAGATTTAAATGATTCACAGCAGCAAGCTGTTACTTCTGCAGAAGGGCCCTCAATGGTGATTGCCGGTGCAGGAAGCGGAAAAACAAGGGTTATCACTTACAGGGTGGCTTACCTGCTGCATAAAGGCGTGGCACCTTTCAGGATTCTCGCGCTCACCTTTACCAACAAGGCTGCCCGTGAGATGCGCGAACGTATCGCCGGCCTTGTTGATCCTTCTGCTGCCAAAAGCTTATGGATGGGGACATTTCACAGCATTTTCGCCCGAATACTCAGGTCGGAAGCAGAAAAGCTGGATTATCCTTCTCATTTTACCATATACGATACTGAAGATTCCAAAAGAGTCATCAAAAAAATTGTAAAAGAGCAAAACCTGGATGACAAAACCTACACCCCTGGCTATGTGTTGCACAGGATATCCAATGCCAAAAACAACCTGATCCCTGCCAAAGACTATCTCGGGGATGCTGACATTCAAATGCATGATCGTCAAAACAGAAAACCACAAATTGGCCTGATCTACAGCATTTACCAGCAAAAGCTTCACAAAGCGGGCGCCATGGATTTTGATGATCTGCTGTTCAATATGAACGTTCTGCTTAGGGATTTTCCGGAGGTTCTTTACAAATATCAGCGACGCTTTGAGTATATTCTTGTGGATGAATACCAGGATACCAATTTCTCACAATACCTTATCATTAAGAAACTGGCGGCCAACAACGAAAATATTTGTGTGGTGGGCGACGATGCACAAAGCATTTATGCTTTCAGGGGGGCAAATATCCAGAACATTTTGAATTTTAAGCACGATTATGCCGACATGAAGCTTTTTAAGCTGGAGCAGAACTACCGTTCTACTGCCCATATCGTGTCGGCTGCCAACAGTGTGATAGCCCTCAACAAAGACCAGATCCGCAAAAAGATATGGACAAGCAACGAAGCCGGAGAAAAGATTCATATCATAGAAACGGCCAATGAAGGGGACGAAGCGTATGTAGTTGCAAACCGGATTTTTGAGTTGATTCAACAGCAGCGCTTACCCAATAGTGATTTTGCGGTATTATACCGCACAAATGCTCAATCGAGAGCCATGGAAGAAGCGCTGCGCCGGTTAAACATCCCATACAGAATTTTCGGAAGTGTTTCCTTTTATCAAAGGAAAGAGATCAAAGACCTTTTGGCCTATTTCCGCCTGGTGATAAACCATCGCGACGAGGATGCACTATTGCGCATCATCAATTTCCCCGCAAGGGGAATTGGTTCAACCACCACCGACAAGCTCATGGCCGCTGCAGGAGAAAGTGGAGCAACACTGTGGGAAGTAGTAAACGACCCAAAGGCTTTCGGGGTTAATGTACACAGCGGTACAATGAATAAGCTGGCTGATTTTGTAACCATGATCAAAGCCTTTTCTGCAAGCCTGTTTACCATGAATGCCTATGAACTGGGTGAACGCATCGTCAACAAATCCGGTATTCGCAAGCTGTATTTTGAAGATGGCACACCTGAAAGTTTAAACCGGCGCGACAATATTGAAGAGTTGCTAACGGCTCTGAAAGATTTTGTTCTTTATGAGGAAGAACCGGAAGCAGACAAATCGGCGCCCTCCCGGACACTGGATGAGTTTATGCAGGACATCGCACTGCTTACCGACGCCGACACCCAGAAAGATACAACCGACGGTACAAATACCGTTTCCTTGATGACTATACATGCTGCAAAAGGCCTGGAATTTCCCTATGTTTTTATTACGGGGGTTGAGGAAAACCTGTTTCCATCACAGCTTTCCATCAACAGCCAGGCTGAACTCGAGGAGGAAAGGCGGCTTTTTTATGTGGCCATGACCCGCGCCATGAAGCTGGCCACGGTAACCTATGCTGAAACCAGGTTCAGATACGGAAACTTCAATATGTGTGAACCCAGCCGTTTTATTGATGAGCTTGATCAAAAATTTGTTCATTATCTTACTCCTGCGGGCAGAAGGGCACGGAAGCAGATGTCTCGCGAAAGCTTTGCAGAAAGCCTGAGAAAATTTACCAGGATAAGCGGCAGCGATCAACAGTCCGACATTGCAGAGGAGCCGGCAGAGATAAATAAGCCGCCGGTTACGGCAGACGGCAATGAGTTTGCCATCCTGAATCCGGCTTCCCTGAAGGTTGATATGCAGGTGAAACATCAGCGTTTCGGGAATGGTGTGGTGGTCGCCCTTGAAGGCACCGGACAAAATGCAAAAGCTACAGTCCAGTTTGCCGGAGCCGGAAAGAAACAGCTGCTATTAAAATATGCCCGGCTAAAAATAGTTTAGCTTAATGGTGTGCATACAACATATTATTGATAATTATTCGTTACCTTTGCAGTGATTTAACAACGGATACCCGTGGGTACACCAGCCACCTTTCCAACCTGAACCAACCCACATACATCCCGAGTATTATATATCAAAAAACATATAACAAACCCATGGAGTATAATACTTCCCGCTCTAAAATGAATATTTCGGAATATGGCCGGAATATTCAAAAAATGATAGAATACATCATGTCTGTTGAAGACAAGGAAAAGCGCAATCAACTTGCCCGCGCTACCATCAATGTGATGGGACAACTGAACCCCCACCTGCGCGATGTGAATGATTTCAAGCATAAGTTATGGGATCATTTGTTTATCATGTCGGATTTTAAGCTGGATGTTGACTCACCTTACCCCGTGCCATCGCCCGAAACGTTATCACGTAAACCCGAACCACTGGATTACAGCTCAAACAATGTTACGTTCAAGCATTATGGAAGGCATATTGAGCGTATCATTGAAAAAGCATGTGAGTTGGAAGACGGCCATATGAAAGACACGCTTATTAATTTGATTGCCAATCATCTGAAAAAATCCTACCTTACCTGGAATCGTGATGCCGTAACCGATGAAGAGATTGCCAAGCATCTTGAGATTCTTTCCTCCGGGAAATTAAGTCTCCAGAAAGATGTTAAGCTCCACGAGACCAGCGACATTCTTTCAAAGAATAAGAAGAAGAAGTTTCCAAGCAAACATATCGGTGCAAAAAATTACCCGCACAAAAGCAGGAAGAATTAATCCGGCACCGGCTTCTGAATTTCATATTTCCGGCCACATGGCACGCTGTTTTTTCTATTCATAAACATCAAACCAACAGAAAAATGAGTTCTTTTTTGATCAATGGCGGAAAGCAGCTGAAAGGTGAAATTATTCCGCAAGGCGCCAAAAATGAGGCTCTACAGGTGATCTGTGCCACACTCTTAACAGATGATGAAGTTGTGGTGGAAAATGTTCCAAAAATCCGGGATGTACTGAAGCTCATAGAGTTGCTTTCCGATTTTGGTGTGAAAGTAGTCAATTTGTCGGATAATGTTTACAGCTTTCGTGCTGATGAGGTAAACATTGATCTCCTTTATGATGAAGATTTCCGAAAGAAGGTTGCCCAGCTGCGCGGGTCGGTCATGATCGTTGGTCCTTTGCTTGCCCGGTTTGGCAAAGCCTCCATCCCCAAACCCGGTGGTGACAAAATCGGCCGCAGACGGCTTGACACTCATTTCCTGGGACTGGAAAAGCTGGGTGCCCGTTTTCATTATGACAAACAGAGTTCATTTTATCACATAGAAGGAAATGAGCTCCGGGGATGTTATATTTTGCTGGACGAAGCTTCCGTAACCGGTACTGCGAATGTTGTAATGGCAGCAACACTGGCAAGAGGTACCACTACCATTTACAATGCCGCCTGCGAACCATACATCCAGCAGTTGTGCAAGATGCTCAACAATATGGGTGCCATGATTTCGGGAATCGGGTCAAACCTGTTGACCATACAAGGGGTTGACAGCCTCGGCGGATGCAGGCACCGCATGCTTCCTGACATGATTGAGATCGGCAGTTTTATAGCAATGGCAGCCATGACACGGTCCGAAATCACCATCAGAGAAGTGGCTTATGACCAACTGGGAGTGATACCAGATGTTTTCAGAAAACTGGGCGTGGTTCTCGAGAGGCGCGGAGAAGATCTGTTTATTCCCGCCCTCGAAAGTTATGAGGTAGACACCTACATTGACGGAAGCATCCTTACCATCAGCGATGCACCCTGGCCGGGTTTTTCCCCCGATTTGCTGAGTGCTGTTCTGGTGCTTGCCACACAAGCCAAAGGCAGTGTTCTGGTGCATCAGAAAATGTTTGAGAGCAGGCTGTTCTTTGTGGATAAACTGATTGATATGGGTGCCCAGATCATTTTGTGCGATCCGCACCGTGCCACAGTGATCGGTCTTGACAGAAAATATCCCCTGAAACCTCTTGAAATGGTATCTCCGGATATCCGCGCCGGAGTTGCCCTGCTGATTGCCGCCCTGAGCGCCGAAGGCAAGAGTATCATCCATAATATTGAACAAATTGACAGGGGTTACCAGTTTATCGAAGAAAGGCTTGGAAAGCTTGGCGCAGACATCCAAAGATTATAAAACCTGACAAAATGGCTTTTTTTATTTTGTGGCAAAGCTTTTGATGAGCTCTGCAAAGCCTTTTTATTTGATGATAATGAAGATAATGTAGAAGATAACAACACGAGGGCATGTCAAAAAAAGAGAAAACAAAAAAAGAAAAAGATAAGGAAAAGGATGCACAGATTCCTGATTCACCTGAAAATGAGAATACTGCAGATCAGGCTACAGAGGATGCATCCTGCCAAAGTGAGAATAATATGCAGGATGACAGCATGGAGAGCGACAAAATTGCCGTTTATGAACAAACCATAGTGGAATTGCAAGGCAAACTGGACGAGGCAAACGACAAATTTCTGCGTTTGTTTTCCGAGTTCGACAATTACCGCAAACGAGTTACCAGGGAAAGGATTGAGCTATCGAAGACGGCCTCAGAAAATATTATCGTTTCCCTGCTCCCAGTATTGGATGATTTGGAAAGGGCAAGCCGAACTGTTCAGAACAAGCAGGTAAAAGATGGCAAAGATCATGCGGATGGCGAAGGTATTTTGCTGATATACAACAAGTTTAAAAGCATACTAAAACAGAAGGGCGTAGAGGAAATACCTGCTGAGGGGCATGATTTTGATACGGATTATCATGAAGCCATCACCCATATGCCTGCACCGGAAGAAGCGATGAAAGGCAAAGTGATGGAGGAAGTGCAGAAAGGTTATATGCTAAACGGCAAAGTAATCAGGTATGCCAGGGTGGTTGTTGCCAGTTGATGCCTGCATCATTCATTCAGGCATTGTTATGCCAATACAAGAATAGATATGTCGAAAAGAGATTATTACGAAGTTCTTGGTGTTTCGCGTGATGCCAAAGCGGAGGAAATTAAAAAAGCCTATCGCAAAAAGGCATTGCAATACCATCCTGATAAAAATCCCGGAGATCCTACGGCTGAGGCCAAATTCAAGGAAGCGGCCGAAGCCTATGAAGTATTGAGAGATCCCGACAAAAAGGCCAGATATGATCAGTACGGTCATGCAGGTGTGGGTAACAACTTCGGGGGAAGCGGTTTTGGTGGTGGTATGACCATGGAGGATATTTTCAGCCAGTTTGGAGATATTTTCGGTGGTGCATTTGGTGGTGGTTTTAGTGGCTTTGGCGGCGCAGGAAGCCGCAGAAGCGGCAGGCGCGTAAACCGGGGATCGAATCTGCGCATCAAGGTAAAGCTCACACTGGAGGACGTTTTGAAAGGTGCCGAGAAAAAGATCAAAGTGAGCAAGTACGTGGCCTGTTCGCCATGTAAAGGCAGCGGAGCCAAAGAAGGCAATGCTTTTAGTACCTGTTCCACATGTAATGGCGCCGGACGCGTAACCCGTGTAACAAACACTTTTCTGGGACAGATGCAAACCACCTCCACCTGCCCCAGTTGCAGTGGCGAAGGTCAAACCATTCAGGATAAATGCTCTTCATGCTACGGCAATGGCATTGTGAAAGACAGCGAAGTGATCAGTATCAATATACCGCCCGGGGTTGAAGAAGGCATGCAACTGTCGCTCAGCGGAAAGGGAAATGCTGCTCCCAGGGGAGGCATTCCGGGTGACCTTATCGTACTGGTGGAAGTGGAGCAGCATGAAAAGCTGATCCGTGACGGTATGAACCTTTTGTATGACCATTACATAAGCTTCCCCGATGCTGCACTGGGCACCGGTATTGAAGTTCCCACACTGGAGGGGAAAGCACGAATAAAGATTGAACCCGGCACCCAGTCTGGCAAAGTGCTCCGGCTGAAAGGAAAGGGACTTCCCTCAGTAAATGCCTATGGCCGGGGTGACCTGCTTGTCAACATCAACGTGTGGACACCCCAGAAACTCACCAATGCCGAAAAAGAAGCACTGACCGACATGCAGCAGTCTGAGAATTTTACGCCGAATCCCAAAAAGAGTGACAAAAGTTTTTTTGAACGCATGAAAGACGTGTTTAACTAAAACCTGAAAAATCTATGGAATATTTGCTGCGAGCCGAACACGTCACGAAGGAATATGCAAGGCATCGTGCACTCAGCAACGTTAGCATGCATGTGCCCGAGCAAAGCATTTTTGGTCTGTTGGGCCCCAATGGTGCCGGTAAAACAACCCTCATCAGAATTATCAACCAGATTATCGGTGCCGATGAAGGCAGCATCTGGTTCAACAATGAGGTTCTGAAACCCAAGCATGTGCATGAGATTGGTTACCTCCCTGAAGAACGCGGCCTTTACAAAAAGATGAAAGTGGGTGAACAGGCATTGTATTTAACTAGGCTAAAAGGACTCAAGGGGCATGAAGCACGAAAAAAACTGAAAGAGTGGTTTGAGCGTTTTGAATTGACGCCATGGTGGGATAAAAAAGTAGAAGAATTATCCAAAGGGATGCAACAAAAGGTACAATTCATCATCACCGTTCTGCACAATCCCCGCCTCCTAATTTTTGATGAGCCTTTTAGCGGCTTCGATCCAATCAATGTCAATATCCTCAAGGAAGAAATCCTGAACCTGCGGCGCAACGGTTCAACCATCATCTTTTCGACACACAATATGGGTTCAGTGGAGGAGTTGTGTGACAATATAGCACTGATCAATAAATCAGAAAAAATCCTGGAAGGAGAAGTGCACCAGATAAAAAAAGCATTCAAAAGCATGATTTATGAGGCAGAAGTAGATCAGTTGCAAAAACCTTTGACAGAGATCCTGGACAGGCGGTTTACCCTGATCCGCAGCGAAAAACAAAACGGAATAATGACAATCAGGGTGCAAATCAACGGACACAGTACCACAAACGATCTGATCGAAGCCTTGCTGCCCGCTGCCCAGGTTCTTTCTTTCAAGGAACTAACACCAAGCATGAACGACATTTTCATCAAAAAGGTCACCGGAAAGTTTCCACTGGAAAAATAGAATTTTGATTTGAGCAAGTCTAAACCGTTTAATACCAACACTGCATAAAAATGAGCAAGACCGCCACAATTATCAAGAGGGAGTTTTTGAGCCGGGTAAAGAAGCGTTCCTTTATCGTGATGACCATTTTAGGGCCCTTGTTGATGGCTGCCATCATTATCGTACCCGCCGTTGTGGCGCAACTGTCGGACAGCGATTACAACATTGCCATTGTTGACGACACCAGGTTGTTTTATGACCGGTTTGACGATACAAACAACATCCTGTTCACACCTTTGAGCACAAATATTGACAGAGCCATTGAGTTTATGCATGAAGACCGTTTCGACGCAGTGCTCCATATACCTGAAATCGCTTTTGAAGCACCGTCCAGCTTACGTCTTTTCTCAGAAAAATCAGTGAATTTCAATGCCAAACTTTTGGTTGAAAGGATTCTACAGACGGAATTCGAAAGTTTGAAGCTGGGTCATGCCGGCATCGATAAGGAGATATTAAAGGCCATTGAAACCCCAATTAACATACAGGCAATCAGGATCAAAGATGATGGAGAGCTGATCACTGACTACCCCGAGGTGAGTATGGGGCTTGGTTTTGTAAGTGGTTTTCTGATATATATTTTCATATTTCTTTTTGGATCACAGGTGCTTCGCGGTGTGCTGGAAGAAAAAACCAGCCGCATTGTGGAAATCATTGTTTCATCGGTTAAGCCTTTTCAGCTGATGATGGGAAAAATTGTGGGTGTTGGTATGGTGGGACTGACCCAGTTTCTGATATGGATCGTATTGACTTTTGCCATTGTAACCACATTTCAGGTAATTATGCCCGACTTGTTCCGGTTTACGCCCGACGAGCAGGTGTTTGTTACGAGTACACAGGTTCTGAGTGCCGAAGAAATGGAGAAACAGAAAGAACAGATACAACAATTTGACACCACTGCCGGACAGATCATGCAGGGTCTTTCTGCCATTAACTTTCCCGTGATGATCTTTTCGTTTATTTTCTATTTCCTGGGAGGATACCTGTTGTATGCAGCATTGTTTGCCGCCATTGGTTCTGCTGTCGATAATGAGGCTGACACCCAACAGTTTATGCTGCCTGTTACCATCCCTTTATTGCTATCTATCATTATGGCACAGATGGTTATCAGTAATCCCTCAGGCCCGGTGGCACTATGGCTCTCCATGATTCCGCTAACCTCTCCGGTAATCATGATGGTACGAATTCCCTTTGGCGTAAGTTATGAAGAGATTGCCCTTTCAGCCGGCCTTTTGGTAATTGGTTTCATCTTCACCACCATGCTGGCTGCGAGGATATACCGCACCGGTATCCTGATGTATGGGAAAAAAACCAGTTACAGGGAATTATGGAAATGGATCAGGCACGCCTGACGGGGGTGTTCATTGAGAAATTCACCAAACAGCGCAGCAGGCTTTTATTAGCGTTAACAGACCGTGCTATTGATTTCTTTTCCTTTATCTTTGTTAAAAAAGAATATGACTATGGCCAAAATTCTGGTAATCGACGACGAAAGCAGCATTAGAAATACACTCAAAGACATACTGGAATACGAAAAATTTGAGGTTACGCTTGCGGAAGATGCTGAGGAGGCGCTGGAGAAAATTCAGCAAGGCCCTTTTGATGTGGTATTGTGTGATATCAAAATGCCAAAGATGGATGGGATCACCCTGCTGGACAAAATAAGGGAGCATGACCCGGATGCCAGCGTAGTGATGATATCGGGCCACGGCACCATTGATACGGCAGTAGAAGCCATAAAGAAGGGAGCCTATGACTTTATTTCCAAGCCCCTTGACCTGAATCGTTTGCTGATAACCATCCGCAACGCCATGGACAAAACCAAGCTGGTTACCGAAACACGAGTTTTGAAGCGTAAGGTTAGCAAAACTTATGAAATGATAGGCCAATCGGAGGCCATACAACATATCAAGGCCATGATTGAGCGAGTGGCACCCACCGACGCCCGGGTTTTTATCACCGGTGAAAATGGTACCGGAAAGGAGCTTGTTGCCAGATGGGTGCATGAATTGAGCAATCGTTCGTCCGGACCATTTATAGAGGTAAACTGTGCGGCCATTCCTTCGGAGCTTATTGAAAGCGAATTATTCGGCCACGAGAAGGGTTCATTCACATCTGCTGTCAAGCAAAAGAAAGGCAATTTTGAGCTTGCCAGCGGTGGTACCATTTTCCTGGATGAGGTAGGCGACATGAGCCTCTCGGCGCAGGCAAAGGTATTGCGTACCCTCCAGGAGAACAAGATTACCCGCGTGGGAGGTGAAAAAGAGATCGTGGTGGATGTGCGTGTGGTAGCAGCTACCAACAAAAACATTCAGCAAGAAATAAAGCAGGGAAATTTCCGGGAAGACCTTTACCATCGCCTGAGTGTAATCCTGATCCATGTCCCTACGCTGAATGAAAGAGCCGGTGATATCCCTTTACTGGCCGATCACTTCCTGGAAGAAGTGCTTCAGGAACAAAGCATGCCCCCAAAATCATTTTCAGAAGACGCCTACCAGGCACTGCAGGACATTCAATGGACAGGCAATATACGGGAGCTGCGCAACGTGGTTGAGCGACTGGCCATTTTATGCGACAAAGAAATTACAGCCGCCGACGTAAAACAATTTGCCCAGCCCCTGAGTCAAATCAAAAAAGCATGATCCAGGATTGCGATCCGGACGAAACAAGCAAATGGGTTTTAGATTTTTGTTTTACCGGATCAATGGCGTAAGAGCTTCCGTTTCGCGGAAAAACAGAATTGCGTCGTAGCGCAGGGGCACAATGGTTTGCACGTATTGCCTGTGGTCGTTTGCCGGATCGTACACAACACCAATTGCACGGTTGCCAAATGCCTGCATGAAGTCTTCTCTTACGCGGTCGGTATCGTCAAACACCAGGTAGAAACTTTCCAAACCTGTTTGGCGGAAAACATATTCTATGGTGTTTCGGCGTGCTTCGGGCACCCTCATTTTTTGCATGCGACCCCCCCAGGAAGCACCTGCTTTCACAGTTCCTGAATAGGTTGCGAATCCAACAAGAAAAACCTCTTCCGGACCATGCTTTTCCCTGGTTAACTGTCCGATGTTTTCCTGTCTGCGCTGCTGCATCTCCGTAAACCTGGCATCACCAATATGGGTATTGTGCGCCCAGACAATTCCCCTGGCATCTTCACCATAAAAGTCTAGCAAATTATTGACGGTCATATCCATATAGCGCACACGGCTGTTCCATGAACGGGCGTCCTGGCGGGTCATGGAGTAGCGGTAAAACCGTTCTGCATGTTTCACCACAAGGGCATTTTGCATAAGGTAAAAATATGCATGCTCCGGAAGATCTGCAAATCTGTCTCGTTCTTCCCGGAGGAGTGTTACAACTGCCTCAAAATCAAGCACACAATCGCGCGCAGCACCACTGGCAACAGAACGGGCATAGAGCCAGCTGTCTCCGTCAAAAGGTTCAAAGCATGCATAGTGACGCCTAAGGGTTTCGTAAAGCGCCTGATCATGACCGGCCAAAAAAGTCAGCACCTGATTGAATGAATTCCATTCGTCATATACATCTTTGCCATAAAATCCGACTTTCTGGTTATCAGGCAGATCTTCATTGAAAGCCCTCAGCCATTCAGCCAGCACAACCACTTCTTCATTTCCCCACATCCACAACGGCCACCTTTGCAAACCCATCAATACTTCACGGGCACTTCCGGCCGCACCGGGTTTGTTTTTAACATAGCGGTTCAGTTCATATAAACTGGCCCAGTCTCCTTCCACGGCAATAAAGTTAAATCCATGTTCGGCTATAAGCCTGCGACTGATGCTGTCGCGCCAGGCATAATACTCCCTGGTTCCGTGACTGGCTTCTCCTAATAAAACAAGCCTCCTGTTGCCGGCTATGGACACCAGTTCATCCATATCTGTAGACTGTTCAAGCACATGCGCCCTCTGTTGGATAAATGACACGAGATCATCTGCGGATTCCTGTTGATGCTCCCCCATGGCGCATGAGAATAATCCGACAATAACGGCAATTAAAGTAATTGGTTTTTTCATGAAAAAAGACATTGATATATTGTTGATTTCATTATCAGAACTTGCCTGCCTGTTCGGTGCTGGCACGATTGGATACATCCGGCAGCGGGTACATCTTATCATTTTTTTAATGATGATACAACATCATCATAGCAAAACAATACAGCATTTCGGATAAAATGGTATGATGTTTCAACCGTATAGCCATCACGAAAAAACTACCGGTTATAACCAAGGCTGTTTTTCACAAATATACAAAAGAAGGCGGATTTGCAAAAACCAGTTAGAGGTTATCGTCCTCAAAATGAAAACAAAATTGACCATACTTCTGTTGGTACATTATACAAGGGAAGTATTCCGACGGGTTTCAAAACATTTTTGGGACTTGGTTTTCGCAACGGATTTCAACTTGCATTGCGGTTTCAATATAATTTAAGCGGCTATATTGGGTTACGTATTGAAGAGGTGTTGAAATCTGTCGAAAATTGCGGCTTAAACAAGCGTTTGTGGCCTGAATTACAGTTATTTATATATCAATCATCCCCGGATTTTATTATTTTTGTACCCGATTTTTTTTTTAATATTCTATTGAAACCTGTTTAACCATGAAGTCTGTATCATATTTTTCATTTTCTGTTTTTTTGCTGTTTTTTGGTTTGATGATGTTGGTTCATCCGCTCCGGGCACAATATGTGCATGATGAAGAAAAATCCGGGGGCACCAACAACCGGATATCCGTATTTCTGGATGCTCCGTGGTGGCTTGACCGTGATTTTGTGCGCGAGCAGATTCCCATTGTATATTATGTACGTGACAAGGAAGCGGCTGATGTGCATATTCTGATGACCCGACATGGGGCGGGCAGAGCAGGTACCATATATGCTATCTCTTTTATTGGACGCCGCGGGTTTCAGGGCACCGATCAGGATATCAGCTATTGGGCGCCGGCAGGGAATTCCGGTGATGATACCCGCCGGGGATATACCAACAAAATCAAGATCGGGCTGGTCCGGTACATTGCCACTACCCCACTGATTAGCCGTATCATTGTGGATTATGATTTTGATGAAGAAGCCATCATCAGGGAAAACGCTCTTGAGCCGCCCATTGATCCATGGAACAGTTGGGTGTTCGAAATCTATGGTGGGGGAAACTTCCGCATTGAGGAAAAACAACGCAATTACTCTTCCCGGTTTGGGTTTTTTGCCGACAGGATAACTGCTGACTGGAAGGTTCGTTTCAGGCCATACTTTAACTTCAGCCAAAGAACCTTTTTTACGGAAAATGACACCATCATCAGCAAATCGCACCGGCACGGACATCAGGCATATGTTGTTAAAAGTATCAATGACCATTGGTCTGTCGGCATCTTTAACTCCAGCCTTTCCAGCACCTTTCACAATATGCGATTCAATTTTGAGTTGTTGCCCGCAGTAGAATACAGCCTTTTCCCCTATGATGAAGCAACGCGGCGTTCCATCACATTTGCCTACAGAATGGGCTATGGCTATCACGATTACATGGAAACCACCATTTTTGCCAAAGAAAATGAGTTTCTCTGGTCACAGTCGGTGGAAGCAGCCGCCCGTTTTCAGCAGCCATGGGGAAATTTTCGCGCAGGCATAACCGGATCCCACTTTTTTCATGACTTATCCATTAACCGTGCTGAAATCTTTGCCAATGTGAACCTCAGAATCTTCCAGGGGTTTTCGCTGAACGTTCAGACAAACATCAATCTGATCAATGACTTGCTGGCTATTCCGGCAGGTGACCTGACCATCGAGGAAATCCTTCTCGAACAATCACAACAATCCACCAATTATATGGTTTCGGGTAGCATTGGGCTAAGCTATACTTTCGGATCGGAGTTCAGTGCGGCTTTTAACCCGCGATTGTAGTTTGGGAAATCGGCCGAAGGATATCCGTTTTCACAATATTTTTGCTGAAAATTGAATCATCCAAAACTTCTTTTCTTTAAATTTACATATGCATACAGGGGAGTAATAGTCTTCCGGGAATTGCATGTATGATAATGCTTTAGGCGTATTTTAAAAACCCAAAAATCATGGATACCAAATACAGTATATATAATTGTCACATCCACACTTTTAGAAGGGAAGATGTGCCGCGGGGATTTCTCCCTGCCGGCCTGGTAGGTATTTTGAATACCAGGTTGGGTTTTTGGCTTGTATCAAAAACACTCGATGTTTTTTTTAAAGTCTCTGATGAAAACATTTACCAGAAATATTTGCAGTTTATTGATGTGGGATCGCTGCCATCCCAGGAAGAAATTTTTCTCAGGTGTTATAAACAATATCCTAAAAACGCAAGGTTTTTTATTCATGCCATAGATATGCGATACATGAACGCGGGATTGATTCCGCGCGAATACCAGGATCAGTTGGGGGAGCTGGAGGCACTGTATAACAAGTATCCTGATAACATCATACCATTTATCCAGGTGGATCCGAGGCGCCCGGACGGTTACCAACTATTCAGAGACGCCATGGAGAAAGGTTTTCGGGGAGTGAAGCTTTATCCTGCGATGGGTCATACGGTAAGCGATAAAAATCTGATACCGGTTTATGAGTATTGCAATGCAAACAAGATTCCTGTATTGGTTCATTGTGGCCCGCAGTCACCTGTAAATTACAGAACATCTGCACGAAGGCTGAAGAAAATGCTGGATGATGCAGGAATACCCTATGCGCCGAACTTTAAGGCAAAAGAGCTTGCCGCCCAGTTTGGCCATCCGGTGTTATACATTCCCATCCTGGAAAAATATCCAGACATGCATATTTGTTTTGCCCACTGGGGGTCTGAAGTTTCATGGGACAGATACCTGGAGGATCCGGCCGATGGCAATAACTGGTTTCACATCATCAGGTTTATGTTGGAAAAATATCCGAACCTTTATACAGATATATCCTTTACCCTGCATAATGAATCTTATTTCCCGGTTTTGAAAGTATTTTTGGAGGATGACAGGATCAGGCCGAAGGTTTTATTCGGCACTGATTATTATATGGTTAAGACCCGGTCGCCTGAAAAAAAGTTTGGGTTTGATATCCGGGCATTTTTGGGGGAAGGTCTTTTTCGTGCCATTGCCCATGACAATCCCAGGCGTTTTTTACACGATCATCCTGAATGATGACCACCGGAGGGGTCGTCTGAAAAATTGGAATAAAAAAAGGAGCTGCTTTATACAAACAGCCCCTTTGGAAACGAACAAAGCAAAACCTACTCAGCGTAGTCCATTTTCGCATAGCGCATATACATATTATAGCGCCAGCGTGCATTTTCTTCGGCGGTTTTGAAAATTTCGCCGGCTTCTCTTGGGAATGCTTTTTTCAGCGAGCTAAACCTCACCTCCGAGTCAAGGAAGTCCTGGAATTTGCTCCAGTCCGGTTCTTTGCTGTCCATCTGGAAAGGATTTTTGCCTTCTGCCTCCAGCATTGGGTTGTAGCGGTAGAGTTGCCAGTAACCGGCTTCAACAGCATCCTTAGTCTGCTGCTGGGTGCTACCCATACCCTTTCTGAGACCATGGTTAATACATGGTGAATAAGCGATAATAACGCTGGGGCCGGGATAAGCTTCCGCCTCCCTGATGGCTTTCAGGAACTGATTTTGGTTGGCACCCATACCAACCTGTGCCACATAAACATACCCATAGGTCATGGCCATAAGACCCAAATCTTTTTTCCTGATTCGCTTACCGGCAGCTGCAAATTTCGCGATTGCCCCTATTGGAGTAGCTTTGGAAGCCTGACCACCGGTATTGGAATATACTTCGGTATCCATTACAAGCAAGTTTACGTCTTCTCCGGTGGCGATTACATGATCCAGCCCGCCAAATCCGATATCATACGCCCATCCGTCACCACCAAACATCCATACTGATTTTTTCACCAGGTACTGTTTGAGGTCAAGGATTTGTTTTGTGATGGGGCTTTTTTCCTTTTCAAGCGCTGCAACAACCTTTTCAGAAGCTTCCCTGGATTTATCACCATCATTTTTGTTTTCAAGCCATTCCTTAAATGCTTCGCGGGTTTCATTCTTTAACTCGCCGTCCATGGCCGATTCCATCAGTCTGGCTATCCGTTCGCGCAGTTTATTTACCCCGGTGGCCATCCCAAAACCGTATTCAGCATTGTCTTCAAACAGGGAGTTTGCCCAGGCGGGCCCTTTCCCGTCTTTGTTGATGGTATAAGGTGTGGCCGGCGCCGAACCACCATAGATTGATGAACATCCGGTGGCATTGGCGATCATCATTCGATCACCATACAATTGCGTAATCAGTTTGATGTAAGGTGTTTCACCGCATCCTGCACATGCTCCGCTAAACTCAAAGAGGGGTTGTGCAAACTGGCTGTTTTTGACTGATTGGTATTTATTCAGGAGGGTATCTTTGTATGATACATTCTGTGACACCCAGTCCCAATGCTTGTCTTCATGCATCTGGTCGTCCAGCAGCTTCATTTCCAACGCTTTTTCCTTGGATGGACAAACATCCAAACAGTTGCCGCAACCGGTACAGTCGAGCGGGCTGATTTGCATGCGATACATGAGTCCGGCAAGTGATTTTCCTTTGGCTTCAACCACTTCAAGGGTCTTCGGTGCTGCTTTCATTTCTTTTTCATCCAACAGGAATGGCCTGATCACGGAATGCGGACAAACATAAGCGCACTGGTTACACTGGATACAGTTTTCCTTAATCCATTCGGGCACATGCACGGCAATACCGCGTTTTTCATAGGCAGTTGTTCCGGGTGGGAATGTGCCGTCTTCCCTGTTCAGGAAGGCACTGACGGGCAGGTCATCACCCTTTTGGCTGTTGATGGGATAAACAATATTGCGTATAAACTCCGGTACATCCTGTTTCAGTTTCAGCACCACTTCAGGACTGGCCTTTTTCCAATCAGCGGGAATCTCAATTTTTTCAACATTACCACCTTCATCCACGGCTGCATTGTTCATCTTCACAATCTCCTCCCCTTTCCGGCCATAGGTTTTGTAAATGGCGTCCTTCATTTCATTCACTGCCTTCTCATAGGGGATCACCTCCGCCAGTTTAAAGAAGGAACTTTGCATGATGGTGTTGGTTCTGCCTCCCAGGCCGATGCGCTCAGCAATTTC
>SKTQ01000105.1 GCA_007122505.1 Bacteroidales bacterium
GTGATTGTTATCTGGTTATCAGCAGCAATCCCAGGGCGATGATGATTGCCGCGAATGCATATCTGAGTTTTCCCTCCTTTCTTTCCGGATGGATCTTAACCAGCAGCCGTGGGCCAAAGAATGCACCGATCGCAGCACCGGACCCAAGCAGGAAGATAAGTTCGAGGTCTATCTCTCCCAGCAGGAGGTGTCCGCCGAAGCCGAAAATGGCATTCATGAATACGACCATAACCGATGTTCCAATGACCAGTTTAACCGGAAAATGAAGCAGAAACAAACCGGCCAGCACCGGTGCTGTGCCACTGGTTCCAAACAAGCCTGCAACAATGCCGGCAATGAATCCGACAGATATCATAAGGGGCAGCTTTTTGCGCTGGATTTGGGAAAAATTTTCCGGTATTGTGTTGACTGCCTTATCAATATTTTTGGGCCTGCGCATGGTGAGCAGTCCAAGCATGACGGAATACACACCAAAGGCCTTTATCAGGGATGCTGCTTCCAGGTAACCGGAAATCAGGGCACCCAGCAACGCCCCTAACATCCCAAAACCACCAAAAACCAATCCAACAGGCAGGTTGATATTGTTTCGCCTGTAATGCTCCGCCGATCCGATCAACCCGATGGGTATTACCGCTGCCAAAGATGTGGCAATAGCCACGTGCGGGTCTATGCCAAATAACAAAATAAGCGTGGGCGGGAAGAAAAACGCACCATTGCCTCCAACCATGGTAGCGATCAACCCCACCACAAATCCGATCAGGGGTAACCAGTAATAGCTTAGCTCTATAGAGGATTCCAGGATCACAGTCCTAAATTTGAATTGGTCGCGCATTACCCATAAAAGCCCTTTACATTGGACTGCATACGGGAAATAATCAGTTTAATGATGATGTGTTCCAGGGCAGCAAAGATAGCCCAATATATCATAAAATAATACAGAAAAACATAAAAATCTATGAAAAGGTAATAATTCGACAAAATGATAAAGCATTTGGGATGGTTATGTGCTCTTTATTTATCATACCCAAATAGTTTTACCCGTATGGAAACACATCCGGTATTACATGAGATGGCTAATATACAAAAAGAGCGTATAAGTCCGGATCCTTACAGAAGCTACCTGGATGTATTTTGCAAATCTTAGTTGAAAGATGGTTGTATATCAATAATAAACCGTACATTTATCATCTGCTGATTTAACCCTATAATTTCCGAAGCTATGCAAGTAAATCTTAGGGAAGTTCATTCCAAAAAAGACTTGTCGGCTTTTATCGGTTTCCCTGACAGGCTCTACAAAAATTGTGCTTATTATGTTCCTTCGATGCACATACAACAGGCATTCACGTTGCGCAAGGATAAAAACCCGGCATTTGCACATTGTGATGCCCGCTATTGGCTTGCTTATTCCGGCAAAGAGCTGGTTGGGCGGGTGGCTGCCATCATCAATCACCAATATAATATGCAGCGGGAAATCAAATACATGCGTTTTGGCTGGCTGGATTTTATTGAAGATGAGAATGTGCTGCATGCGTTGATTCAAGCTGTTGAAAGCTGGGCACGGGAAACCGGCATGGAGTATGTACATGGTCCAATGGGATTTATTTCTTTTGATGCATCAGGTGTACTGGTAGAAGGCTTTGATGAGCTGCCCACATCCTGGGGGCGCTACAATTATCCTTATTATGCCAGTATGCTCGAATCTATCGGCTATACTAAGGATATTGATTGGGTGGAGCAATTGATTCATGTCCCTGATGAACAGCCAACACGGGAGATAAATGCAGCACAATTGCTTAAAAAACGTTATGCACTTCGTCAGGCTGCCATCCATAAAAAAAACGATATCCGAAAATATGCCTCCCAATTATTCGACTTGCTGAACGACGTTTATGAGGAACTTTGTTGTTTTTCAAAGTTAAGCAACGAACAAATTGACAAACTGATATGTGATTTTTTACCTATTGTCAACCCAAAGTTTGTATCTGTGATTCTGAATGACCTTGACGAGATTGTTGCCTTCGGAATCGTTATCCCTTCGTTATCTAAGGCATTCCAAAAGGCAAAGGGTCGGTTGTTCCCCTTCGGTTATTATCATATTCAAAAAGCCCTGAAAAAGAATGACAGGGTAGATATGCTTCTCATCGGGGTAAAGTCTGAATACCGCAATAAAGGTGTCCATGCCCTGCTTTTTGAAAAGATCATACCTGCCATGTATGAAATGGGAATCAAATATGTTGAAACAACCCGCGAACTGGAAAGCAACCAAAAAGTGCTTCACCTTTGGGAACCTTATGAAAAAAGAATACACAAACGGGCAAGGTGCTATATCCGGAAACTAAGCTGATCCTTTTTTTCTCTCCGGATATTTTTTTCTGAAAATATTCAACCCCCGGTTAAAAACAGTCATATGTTGCAAATCCGCAACTGGAAAGGGTTCATGGTTTCCGGTAAATAAAAAACCACCACTCGCGAGCCGGCCGGTAATTTCTTTGAAGCTTGCAAGCGCACTTTCTTTTTCGAAATACATGGCCACCAGATTTTTGCAAAACACAATCTCAAAAGGACCATCCGGCATAGCAATGCGTATATCCTGTTTCTGAAAATCAACCATTTTTTTGATTGACTCATCTAAGCAAAACAGGCTGCCTTCTTTACGAAAGTATCGTTCGATCAGATGTTTTGGTACATCGCGGATGTTTCCGCCCGGATAGCATGCAAGGGATGCCCTCTGCAGCATATGCTCATCAACATCGGTGGCAATGATCTCGATGATTTGTTTGGGATCATCTGATCCAACATGTTGCTGCCAGAGCAAGGCCAGGCTGTAGGGTTCTTCTCCGGAAGCACATCCCGCCGACCAGCATCTCACCGGCCTGTTTTCTGCAACGGCATTTTTGGTTAGCACGGGCAGAATTTCCTTGCCGAGCATTTCCCATGACTGATAGTCCCTGAAGAATCGTGATATGGAAATACGTGTCAGCTTGTCCAGCTCCTGCCACTCCGCCGGGTGGTTTTCCAAATAGCTGCGATATGCATCAAAACCGGATAAATGTAAGCCGGCAATGCGTGTCTGAATTTTCCGGCATACCTGCCGGCGAACCTTGCGGTAACCCTCAGGCCTGAGTTTAAGACGTGGCAGAGCCCATTGGAGAAACTCTTTACAGGCATTGGTATGACTCATCCAGGCAGCTATTTTTTGGATACAGGATTTCTCTCGCAGTCAAAAAACCCGTCACGGGTCAATTTGGCCGGACTATTTTTCACCTTTTGCGGTAATCTCATCGATATGTTGCAGTTCCTCATCAGAGAACAGGGTGTTTTCCAATGACCCCAGGTTGTTTTTTAACTGTTCGACACTGCTGGCACCGACAATAACAGAGGTGACGCGTTGGTCTTTGAGCAGCCAGGCGATGGCCATTTGTGCCAGACTTTGTCCGCGGCTTACGGCAATTTCATTGAGCCGGTTCACTTTTTCCATGATACCGGGTTCTATCTGTTCAGCTTTGAGAAATCCGCTTGGCTTTGCTGCACGGGAGTTGGCGGGCAAACCATGCAGATATTTGTCCGTAAGTATGCCTTGCTCTAATGGTGAAAAGGCAACGCACCCCATACCCAAAGTGGCGAGGGTGTCCAGCAATCCGTTTTCGACCCAGCGATCGAGCATGGAATACTTTGGCTGATGTACCAGGCAAGGTGTTCCTAATTGTCGCAGGATTTCTGCCGCCTTGGACGTTTGCTCGGGAGAATAGCTGGAGATGCCTGCATAGAGCGCCTTCCCTTGTCGTACGATTTGATCAAGGGCCATCATGGTTTCTTCCGGGGGCGTGTCCGGGTCGGGCCTGTGGGAATAGAAAATGTCCACATAATCCAAACCCATGCGCCTGAGACTCTGATCTAAGCTGCTGATCAGATATTTACGCGATCCCCCATCGCCATATGGGCCCGGCCACATCTCATATCCGGCTTTGGTAGAAATGATCAGCTCGTCGCGATAAGCTTTCAGATCGCTTGCCAGCATTTTCCCGAAGAACTCCTCCGCAGCGCCGGGGGGAGGTCCGTAATTGTTTGCCAGGTCAAAATGGGTTATTCCGGCATCAAAGGCAGCATGTATCAGTTTTTTGCCGTTTTCCGGTGTATCCACACCACCGAAGTTATGCCATAACCCCAGGGAAATGGCCGGTAAACGAATGCCACTGCGCCCACACCGGCGGTAGCTCATAGACGTGTATCGGTTTGCTGCTGCTGTATAGTGCATATAAGGTTCCTTTATTCTGTAAATCCTTTTTTATCAAAGCTACAAAATATTTTTCAATGCCCTATACTGATCCCATTTCTCTAAGAGTCAGACTTTTTAACCGGGGTGCGCCCTGGAACGGATTCGTTTTACATAACAGGGGCTTTGAGATTAATAAGAGCAACAAGACAGCAGAGATTTACACGCATGTGACGGAAAAATGTGTAAAAAATCAAAATTAAATCATTTTGGTTTTCTAAAATTTTGAAAACAATTTTCAGCAACTGATTTTTTTTTGAAAAAAATTGTTTCCCAATCGGGAAATTTATATCTTTGTGCAGAGATTTAAATGGAGACAAAATTTGACATTGAATTATTGCCCGAAGCCATTGTTTTTTTAGAAAACCTTGACGATAAAACGAGAGAGTAAATTTATTA
>SKTQ01000144.1 GCA_007122505.1 Bacteroidales bacterium
CCTTTCCAGGCATAAAAACATTCATCGTGGTTGACTTCATAAACCACACCGATGACCACCTCATCGCGGTGCATCAGTGCTATGGACACACTGAAGCAGGGCAGTCCGTGGATAAAGTTGGTGGTTCCGTCCAGTGGATCAACGACCCAGAGAAACTCTTTCCCTTCTTTTTCGACGCTTTCTTCTTCAACAATAAATCCGGCTTCGGGAAGCAGTTGTTCCAAAGCCTTCACGATGCGTTTCTCAGCGGTTGTGTCCACATGGGTCACATAATTGTGCAGGCTTTTCGCTTCAATGTCAGAAGAACTCAGACGTGGAAGCTCTTCGCGGATGTATTGCCCTGCATCCTTCGCCACGTCGCATACCTGTAAGCATAGTTGTCTGTATTCTGTGATCATACCCTATAAACTCCATTTTTGCCGGTGATGTTCAATACCACGTTTTCTATCGTGTTCACCTTATTGATATCGTATAATGTTTCTACCCTGATGTAGTTTTCGGTAAATCCCGACATATACTCCCATTCACGGTCTTTTTCCCACAAAACCTTGGTTTGCAAACCCCTGTTGTACTCATGGAAAGCATTTTTTTTCCAGGCAGACAGTGCATGCAACTCCTTTGACCGTTGTTTTCTGACTGCGGAATCCACTTTCCCCGTCATTTCGGCAGCCTTTGTATGCGCTCTCTCACTGTAACTGAAAACATGAATGTAAGATACATCAATTTTTGACAAAAAATCAAAAGACTCCCTGAAAAGTTCATCTGTTTCGCCGGGATAGCCCACGATCAGATCGGCGGCGATGCATGCGTGAGGCATATGTTTGCGTATTTTTTCCACCCTGCCGGCAAAGATGCCGGTGTTATATCGGCGGCCCATGGCCCGCAGAATGGTGTCGCTCCCCGACTGCAGCGGTATATGGAAATGGGGCATCAGCCTTTCTTCACCGGCAACCAGTTCTATAATGGGGTCTGTAAGCAGGTCGGGTTCTACCGAAGACAATCTGATGCGTTCGGGTTTTTCCATTGCTGCCAGTTCTTTCAGAAGCTGATAGAAGGTTTCGCCGTGCGGTTTTCCGAAATCACCGATGTTTACCCCGGTGAGCACCATTTCCCGGATGTTGGCGCCGGCAATTTCGGCGGCAGTTTTCAGGGTTGCTTCAATGGTGTTGCTGCGGCTTTTTCCGCGTGCTTTCGGGATGGTGCAGTAAGCACATTTGTAGTCGCATCCGTCCTGGATCTTGAAGAAGGAGCGGGTACGTTCTTCACCGGAAAATGTGGGGACAAATACTTCCGGAGAACTTTCCCGGATGTCGGTAATCTGACTTTCCACAGGACTTTGACCCAGATTAGTTAGATGATCCTTGAGCAGATACTTTTCCGTATTGCCAAGCACCAGCGAAACCCCGGGGATGGCGGCCAGTTCATCGGGGCTGATTTGCGAATAACAGCCGATCACGGCCACATGTGCTTCCGGATTTATTTTCATGGCCTTGCGGATCAATTCCTTGCAACGCTTTTCGGCATTTTTGGTAACCGTACAGGAGTTGATCACGTAAATGTCTGCCACTTCATGAAAACCGACCTCCCTGAATAGACCATCGGTGAAGCGGCGGCTAATGTCTGCCGTTTCACTGAAGTTCAGTTTGCAGCCCAGCGTGTGAAAAGCGATGGTTTTTGTTTTCATACATGCAAAATTAGACTTTTGAAATCAGAACATCAATTTATTTATCTTTGCTTTTCTGTCCTGATTGACGGACAGACATCATTCACAATAAAAAATTTACCATCATGAGATACATTTTTTCGGCGTTTGCCCTGTTCATGATTTTGTTGGTTTCTTCTCCCGATCCGGTGCAGGGGCAGAGCAATTTTCGCAACACAAGCATCATCAATGCGGGGGCCTCGCTCAATTACAGCTACAGCTACCTTGGTAGTCGCAGTGTTCGTATTCCGCCTGCAGTGGTGTTTTTCGAGATGGGCGTTCACGACTATGTCACCATCGGTCCTTATGCCGCTTTCAGCAGATGGAGCTATCCTGACCGTGTCCGTTCGTTTATGAATCTCGGCATGCGTGGCAGTTTTCATTTTTCACCCTATCTCAATGATCTGCTTGACGGCACACTGAATGAAGACCAGATTGACTTTTATGTGTCTATGATCTCCGGTTTGGAATTCAGGAATTACGGTGCGAGCAACACGGAAGGAGTAAGCGGCTTTACCGACAACATCCGTTTTTTTGTCGGGCCGGTAGCCGGTGTGCGTTTTTATTTCACCGATGAGCTGGCTGTTTTTTCAGAAGTTGGCCGCGGCGCACTGGGTGCGGTGACGGTTGGTCTGGCAATGAGGTTTTAACACGACATGGCGGTTTGCGCATGTTGTCGTGAATGGACAATTCCTTATTGAACCATTAACCTAAGGGTCAATGCATCTGTGCGGCTGCTGAGGCGGATGACATACATTCCGGACTCCCATCCGCTTACCTCAATAGGAACGGAATAGTCGCCCAGGTAAAGGGCGGGTATGTTTGTGCGTCGGACGATCTGCCCGCGCATGTCAATCACTTCCAGCACATAATCTCCACTGCGGGTGATGGTGAAATCAACCATGGCCAGATCTGACGCCGGATTGGGATACACACGGAAACTATCGGCCAACACACCGCGGTCGATGTCCCTGATGTTGGTTTCATCACCATCATCATCACCATTATCGTCATCACCATTATCGTCATCGCCATTATCGTCATCGCCATTATCGTCATCGCCATTGTCATCATCACCATTGTCATCGTCATCATCATCGAGGACAGCTTCAAATGGTGGTATCTGGTTGGTGATGCAGTGGATGGCTCCACCCCATCCGATCATGGAGTTGCAATTAATGCCGATGATCGTTTTTTCAGGCAGCAGGTCCTGGTAGGCCTGCAGGGCAAATGCGTCGGCAGGGTCATTGTAGATAGGCACCAACACTACATTGTTAACAATCAGGCTGTTGATATAGGTCTTCCAGTTTTGTGCCTTGGGGATTTGTACAATCTGGTAGGTTTTTCCTTCGGGGTGCTGAATCGACTGCAGGATGGAATAATTGTCCTGCAGGATTGTATAATCGGCATGCCAGGTGTCCACCGTGCTAATGATGAAAGTGGTATCATTCAGCAGTTTGATCTGCATATCGAGATGTCCCCAGTAATCGTCGCTCATCGGCAGGAAGGTGGTGATATGCTCAATGCCCATAAAAGCTTCCAGTATGGTGTCGATATGGTGTTGCGGAATCTGGGGGTTATTTGTATATAGCCTGTTGGTAGCGAACAGCCTGTTATGTCTGTCCACGAGATAGTTGCCGCCGTCAAAAATGATGTGCGGAAAATCATAATAGTTGATGTCCCAGTAATTGGCCAGTCTTTCGGGAAGGTCCTTGTCGCCGTGGTTTGCTGCAAGGTCGTCGAAGCCTACGAAAGCAAGGCTGTCATTGTCATAAATACTGAAAGGGCCGTGGTCGCGTATCCAGATCCTGTCTCCGTACACATCAATGAACACGATATTGTTCATCGGCACACCGTGAGCATTAAAAGTGTTGATCATATTCTGCTGATGGCCGGTATTGTTGGTCTGTAGGAAAACGGTGGCTTGTGATTGAATGCCGTTCACTACAGCAGTCACAATTTGATCATAATTGCTGCTTCCGGGGTTCCAGTACATCACCACGCCGGCAACCGAGTCATATTCAGGGATTGTGCGGGGATTGACGGGTGTGTCGGTGCGGTGGTGGGTGTTGTTCAGTGATAGGAGAATGGGGAGGATAGCCAGTAAAAGAAAGGCAGGCAACTTATACAGTGATCCGGAATAACCGGCACTTGCTGGTTTTTTATGGTTCATTGTTCACTTTGTGTTATGGATGGTACAAATATAGTACAATCTTTTGATGTGATGCTGTCGGCGAAGATGATTCGAATTTTTTAGAAATATTTCCCAAAAATACTACCTTTGCCTCCGGTCACATATGCGGGCGAATTTTCTATTCCCTTATAATACTTGTATGATGGTGTTTAAAGTGTTTTTCCAGGCCCTTTCAGCCATACCCAATTAGCTGCTGATTTTTTTACCGGCATTATTGTGCCGGTGGTCCGGTAAACTCTTTTGGATAACCTCATGCAGGCTATGTAAGGGTTTTTTTTCAGAATGATTTCTTTCACTTTAAATATATTTTGGTATGAAAAAACTATCTGTTATCGCATTTGGCGGAAACGCCTTGTTGAAAAGTGGTCAGAAAGGTACTATTGATGAGCAGGAACAAAATGTGTATGAAACCTGTCAGCATTTGGTGCCACTGATCAAAAGGGGCTATGACCTTGTTATCGGACACGGTAACGGTCCGCAGGTTGGAAACGTGATGCTGCAGCATGAAGCCGGGCACCAGGTGTATGGATTACCCAAACAGCCGGTTGATTTTTGTGTGGCGGAAACCCAGGGGTCCATCGGTTTTATGATTGAGCAGCAGTTGCGCAATGTGCTGGCGGAACATGGCATGGAAAAGAACATTGTAACGCTTGTAACACAGGTTGTTGTTGACAAGGAGGATGAGGCGTTCAGGAATCCGACCAAACCGGTTGGCCCTTTTTATCCGAAAGAGGAAGCTGATAAGCTTGCTGAGGAAAACGGCTGGGTGTTTCA
>SKTQ01000234.1 GCA_007122505.1 Bacteroidales bacterium
AAGATGCCACTCCTGAAAAATGGGAGGAAGCCAGGAGCTCGTTCAGCAAAAGCTTTGATTCGCTGAAGGAAGGCTTCTCCAGGCTGGCTGAAATTTTTAAATAATCCTTATTTGTTTTATTTCCCTTTGCGCATTTTGCGTATCTTGACTTTTGGGGTCTTTGCAAAGAAAAATGGGTTCACGCAAAAGCCGCAAAAAGAAAACAAGCGCGCAAAGATATACTTCTGCTTACATAATTATTTTCCCAATAGCATTCTTTTGGGAAGAAAACAGTTGGTAATTATGCTGTTATTAAAAAATATTCGTATATTTGCGCAATGAAGTACCAAATATCCTTATAATGATATAAGACTTCATCTTTAAAGCTCATCAGAAAAAAATATTTTACAACCTTTATCATTAAAAAAATGGCAAATTTTGAGCACAGCACAAGAATCAATTTTAAAAAAGACATTGAATATGCGGCAAACGGTATTGTGAGCAAACGTGTATTGGAAAAAGCAACCGGTAACATCAGCCTGTTTGCTTTTGACAAAGGGCAAAAACTCAGTGAGCACACCGCTCCTTTCGATGCCATGGTTCAGTTAGTGGAAGGTATCGCTGAGATCAGTATCGAAAAAAAGACATACCGCATGGAAGAGGGTGAAACCATCATTATGCCGGCCAATATCCCCCATGCTGTTTTTGCAACGGAGCGGTTCAAGATGCTCCTCACCATGATAAAGTCTTAAACAGTCAGAAGCTTGGGAAATGAAAGTTACAACTGTTGAATCCGCACAGCGTGTTCCCTTCCGGCTGGATGGACGGATCCTGCTTTCAGGGAAAAACACCGAGATCATTCATTTAAGCCTTAAACCAAACGAAGCTTTACCCCCGCATGTCAATGATTTTGACGTGGCCATTTATGTGATTGAAGGCAGGGGGATGATAGAATCGGGAAACCATCAGGCGGAAGTGCAAGCGGGTATGATCGCGGAAATCCCTTCGGGTGCACAGAGGGGTATGCGAAATACCGGTGACAGGCCTTTGAGGGTGCTTGTCATCAAACTATTCTCAAATTAATCATTTTTATAACAGACCGTATTCTTGTAATAATAAGGCTCTCCGACGATTTATTTAACATTTCTTTGCAAAGGCGGTTTTTTTTTGTACCTTGTCATGCTTTCCAAAACTTACCGTCATGATTGCTGCAACCCAGACACTCGACCGTATTGCCATTACGGTTAAATCCCATAAACTGTTGAAAAAGCTGCTCAGGGAAAACCCTGTGCTGGAGGAGATCATGCGGCATGCCCGCAACGAAACGGAAGCGCTTATCGGGGTCAGGAATTGGGTCATGGATTATTTAAAGCAGCGACCCGTTGCCTATCACTTTTACAAGGGCACCGATACGGGCCGTGATGCATTTGAGGCCCTGACATGGCAGGATTATGCAGCCATTCGTATTCTTGATTACGTGGACAACGCCGGTCGTGAATTTGAGGACATGAACCTAAGGGGAGAGATCGCCATCAGCAATCCGATAAAACTGATCTGGCTTGCCGTTACACTGGGAACCGGGGGTGCAAAACCCTATTTTTTTGAAGATATGCTGTATCTTTTTCGGCAGTTTAGCGGTACTTATAAGCGTACCCTGCCCGGGAAAGAGGATTTGATTGAATGGATGGACAGGTATCCTGCAGGTCTTGATCCCCGCATTGTTAAACTGCGGGAGGAGAACCGCGACCGGATCATCAATATCCTGATCGACAAGCTGGACCAGGGAGAGATAAAAAGTGAACGATACCAGTTTGCCAAAGGCTTATCGCAGGAGCAAAAGTTTTTGCAAATGCTTGAATGGTGGGATGACTACCGCTTTCACCTGTCGTTTGCCGTACGTTCGCCGCAATTGCTTAACGAGTTGCTCGGCAACAGTCTCGATCCCGATACCATGAAGATCCTTTTTGAAGCGGAAGAGGTTGGCATACCATTTTTTGTCAACCCCTATTATTTATCGCTGCTGCATGTCAGGGTACCTTATTTTGCCATCGGTGCAGATCTGGCCATACGCTATTACATCATTTACAGCAAGAAGCTTGTAGAGGAGTTTGGGCATATCCATGCCTGGGAAAAGGAAGATATTGTTGAGCCCGGTAAACCCAATGTTGCCGGTTGGATTTTGCCTACGCATCACAATGTGCACCGGCGCTATCCGGAAGTTGCCATTCTGATTCCGGCTACCATGGGACGTGCATGTGGTGGTTTGTGTGCCTCCTGCCAGCGGATGTATGACTTTCAGAGAGGCAATCTGAACTTCAACCTGGACCGGCTTCGCCCCGATGAGAAGTGGGACGACCAGTTAAAAAAGATCATGCAATATTGGGAAGAAGACAGTCAGCTTAGAGATATTCTGATCACCGGCGGTGATGCATTGATGAGCAGCAACAGCTCCTTGAAAAAGATCCTGGATGCTGTTTTGGAGATGGCCGTCAGGAAAAAAGAAAAGAACGAAACGCTGGCTGAAGGTGAGAAGGTGGCGGAGATCCTGCGTGTGCGGCTTGGCACACGCTTGCCGGCTTATCTGCCACAGCGGCTCACCGAGGAGCTTTGCAGCATTTTGGCCGACTTCAAGGAAAAAGCTTCTGAAGCCGGTATCCGGCAATTTGTAATTCAAACCCATTTTGAGTCGCCAATGGAAATTACACCCGAAGCCCGCGACGGCATCCGGCGCCTCATCAGTGCCGGATGGATCATTACCAATCAGCATGTATTTACTGCTGCATCTTCACGCCGTGGCCATACCGCAAAATTGCGACAGGTGCTCAACGAAGCAGGCGTATTGCCCTATTACACCTTCACCGTGAAGGGATACATGGAAAACAACTTTAACTTTGCCACCAACGCAAGGGCCGTTCAGGAGCAGATTGAAGAAAAAGCCTTCGGCTCGGTATCCGCCGACGATTACGATCACATCAGGCTAATACCGGATCAACCTGAAAAAATTGCTGAACTGTTGGTAGGGTTGTTGCAGAAAAATGACCAGCCTTTCCTGGCCACCGACCGCAATGTTCTGAACCTTCCGGGTGTTGGAAAAAGCTTAACCTACAGGGTGATCGGCATTACCCGATACGGCCGGCGCATCTTGCGGTTCGACCATGACCACACACGAACGCACAGCCCCATCATCCATACCATGGGTCAGGTGATCATCATTGAATCAAAATCCATCAGTGAGTATCTTCAGCAACTGGAGGAAATCGGCGAGGATATCAGCGAATACCAAAGCATCTGGGGATACTCGGTGGGTGAAACAGAACCCAGGTTGCCGATATATGATTATCCGGATTATGATTATGCACTCACCGAAGAATTTACCAATCTGGACATCAATACATAAAAAATAAGTATGCCATTCCTGGCTTCTGAAACCCCTGCGTGAGATAGTTGTAAAGCACATGAAGAAAACCGGCACTTAATGCCGGTGTGGCATTTACATATACTTTTTTCTTCACCCTTCGGTTTGTTTAAACACAAAAATGGCTACTTGGTCATTTAATTGCCGGCAATGGTCATTTTTTCTGGTTTAGGAAATAATTAAGTCATAATTTTATTAGGAATTTAGTATGGAATTGTATTCCGGTAAGCTCCGGAAGCAACACAGTGTTTTTTCCTAATTTAATGAATACTACATCAAAACCAAAACCAACAACGATGAAAAGGAATCTTCAGTTTTACAGGGTTAACCTGATAGTATGTTTTATTGTTTTATACCTCTTTCCGCTAAGCCTTATGTCTCAGGACCCGGAATGGATATGGGCCAGACAGGCGGGTGGCAATAACTTTAATTCGGGAAGAGAGATAGTGACCGACGGAGATGGAAATGTTTATGTTACGGGATTCTTCCAGGGTGTTTCTGCCTTTGGGGATCACACCATCACCAGCCAGGGCGGATTTGATATTTTTGTGGCCAAATACAATAGTGACGGCGAAGCGTTGTGGGCAGCAGGTATGGGGGGTGCGGCCCTCGACTATGGCGTGTCGCTGGATGTGGATGCCGATCAAAACGTCTATGTCACCGGTTATTTTGGCGGTACCATGAATACCGATGCAGGCACTGTGACTGCGGTGGGCATTCGGGATGTTTTCGTGGCTAGATACAACGCAGAAGGCCAGTTGCAGTGGATAAAAAGTGCAGGAGGTCCTCATATTGACCAGGGCGAAGGCCTAATTGTTGATCAAAACAATCAAAGAATCTACGTTACCGGCCGTTTTATGGGGACATTGACATTTTCCGGAACTGATGTTACTTTGCAGGGTGCCGGAAGTGATGATATTTTCGTTGCGGCATATGATTTTGACGGGGATCTGATTTGGGCGCGCGGTGCTGTAGGTCCGGGAAGCAACATTGCTTTTTCCATTGGCACAGACGCAGCCGGGAACGTTTATGGCGGGGGTTCCATCGGTGGGCTTACCTCATTTGGTGATATTCAGGTGCAAAACATTGGTATCAACGCCATCGTACTGTTCAAACTCGACATCGACGGAAACTGGCTTTGGGCCAATGCTTATGGAGGCAGTCTGGCAGAAACAATTTGGTCTATGGTTGTAAAACCTGATGGTGAAACATGGGCTGCAGGAATATTTGCCAGCAATTCTGTCCAGTTTGGTGACCATACCGT
>SKTQ01000219.1 GCA_007122505.1 Bacteroidales bacterium
AATGAAAGGGGAATCCGGCCATTTTGATCATGAGCCCGATGGTAATGACCAGCAGGGCAAATGTTGTTGTTGCACCGGGTTCCAAAGCCTGTCCGAGCAGTCCAAGGTCCAGTGTCCCCGTGCTTCCGTAAAGAAGAGCGGTTCCAAAAAGATAAGCCATTGAACCGGCAATGGCGGCCAGCAGATAACGCAATCCGGCAAACAGAGCGGTTGTTTTCCCTGAGAGTACTGCAAGGGCCACCGCGCTGATGCCTACTATTTCGATGGTAACGTAAAGGTTAAACAGGTCGTTGGAGAGGAAAAGGCCGTTCAGTCCCGCCCACAGAAAAAGCCACAAAGGCCAGAACAATGGAAACGCATCGGAAGCAGCTTTTTGGGCGCGGAAATACCACCAGGCATAAAGGCTGATAAAAACGCCCACAACGGCCGTCATCCCGATAAACACTGCCGCCAGAGGATCCATTCTTAGCAGGATTCCCAAAGGGGGCTCCCATCCCCCCAAAATATGGATGACCGTTCCCTGCTGTATGACTTCGCCGAGGGCGATTAACGAGAGTCCTCCGGTGAGCAGGCATCCGATCAGGCCAACCACAGCCTTTCCCTTGTTCCTGAAAAACAGGCTCACTATCGCCATCAAGATCGGCAATCCTACCAAAAGGGCAGGGAGTGGTGATGTTGGTAGATAGGTCATTTGTCGATTGTAAAAGATTCTTCTCCTGTTAGTTGATAGATGCGCCGGGCCAAAGCAAGGGCGAAAGCAGCAGAGGCCACCGCTACCACGATTCCGGTTATCACCAGGGCGTGGGGCACCGGGTCGGCAAAAGCGAGGGCATCACGGGCGGCAAAACTGACCAAACTCAGAAAAACCCCTCCTCCCATAATAATGGTAGCAATGATTTTTTTAATGAAATGCCTGGCCATAAATACTCCGCCTATCCCAATGACAAACAGAACTGCGGATGTTAAACTATAAATCTGATACGTTTCCATACGTCTTTTTCAAGTAGTCGTTTCGGTTTCGTTCGGTGTTTCTTTCATTTGGTTCAGATTGGCAAAGATGGCCGTCAGGGCCGCGGCAATGCTTATTGCAGCCAGGGTTTCCACGATCAAAATCAGGAATCCGGCATAAGCGGGCGGGTATTCAAACAGGGCATTTCCACCTGCTATGAATAGGAAACCCAGCAAGAGGAAAAATCCAAGCCCCGCCGTTAGAAGAAGTTGACGCAGCCAGCGGGGTATCACCGCAAAGACCGGCCAGCCTCCGAGATGAAGAAGTATCCCGATTGCTCCCCACAAAACTGCAGCCTGGAAAGCTCCTCCCGGTCCGGTTTTTCCAACATATAAAAGGAAAGCACCAAAAAGAAACAGAACCGGCGTAAAAAACAAAATCACCTGTCGAAGCAAGGGGTCCTGGACAGCCATAACCGGCTTTCGGTAAAGCTCTCTTCCTCCTACCGCAAAGATGGCCAGAAGCCCCATGAGAATGACCCCAATCTCTAACCAAGTGTCATAGGCACGATAATTCAATAAGACAGCAGTTACAGGGTGTTCAACCCCCGATGCCGGAAGCATTGCCTCTGCCAGTTCAGTAAGCCCTCCGCCACTTGGAATCTCCCATACAGCCTCCAATGAAATGAGCAGAAAAAGTCCCAATCCCAATCCAAGGGCCAGTCTGGGCAACCAGGGCGAATTGGTGTTTTTTGCAGAAACTAAACTTTGGTCAGCTTTGGTGTTTTCCTGTTTTTCAGTATCAGAAACAGAAAAGTCCCGCAGGGCATCAAGAAACAAAGCACCCAAAAAACCGGCTGCAATCGCCGCCTCTGTGATGGCCACATCCACAGCCCCCAGACGGATCCATGCGAGTGCCAGTGCCAGCCCGAAAGCAAAGAAAAGGAAGACACTCTGGGAAAGCCTCGGCGCCAGCAAGCTCTGCAAGGCAAGATAAATGGCAAGGATGGCCAGTATGATGTCAATCAACACACTCATTCTTGCTCCTTTCCGTTTTGGGGTTTATGCTGTTCTCTCTGGAATTTGGCAATCAGATAACATGAGGTGGAACTTGCCAGGAGAGTGAAGAGCCAGATAAAGAAAATCTTTAACGCCGACCAGGGTGATGCAATGTGCAGGGCAATTCCGGCAGCAATAAAGCCCAGTCCCAAATTGTCTGCTTTGGTAAGGGCGTGAAGTCGGGAAAACAAATCCGGGAAACGAAGTACCCCCAAGGTCCCCGCCAGGAAAAAGAAACAACCCACCACCAAAAGAATAACAGTAATTAGTTCAGTTATCGTCATTGGGCTTCTCCTTTCTTCTTTTTCCAAACCTGGACCAGGCAAATTACCAGTAAAACGGCCAGCACATTAAAGGTAACAGCGACATTGAGCAAAGTAAGCTCCTTTAAATAGCCCGCCAGGACTATTAAAATGGCTATTCCCGTGGTACCGAAAAGCTGTGTGGTAAGCAATCGGTCCGCGACCGTTGGGCCCCGCCACACTCTATACAGCCCCAGGGCTATGTTGAACAGGAGGAAAATAATTACAATGATAAAAAAAGCGTTCATAGAAAACAGGTTACCGTAAACAGATTAACCGGACTGTTCTGCCAATGCAAATTTTCAACATTGCCACAAGGATCTCAGCCCATGATTTCTTATTCCCAAAAACGACCCGGCAGTAACGATTTTCCCGGGCCTGCCCTGCTTAAGCCGATCTCAACAACCAACAACTAATCAAAATAATTGTTCAAGATAACAGTTGGTCGCCGGCATTCGATGATTAAGCTTTCAGATATCGATGTTTGGCTTTCACACATCAAAATACCTAAACGGCTTTGAAAGCAATTATGATTTTCGCGGTGCAAAAATAAAAGAATTTTTTAACCCGTAAGATGTACCGCACTGATTAGGAGCAGACCTTTACTATTGCTTAATGCGGGTCTTGCAAAAAGCATATTTGTCAACCATACTGTCTCCGAAAAATCCCGGTGGCAGTTTAGCAAAAAAACCGCCTTCAGAATTATTCCAAAGGCGGCCGGATGTATATCAGTACTTACTCCTGAATCAGTCTAAACCTGCAAACTGGAAAGCCTTCGCTTCCTTGAAGTTCATGGATGATTCGCCTGCATAGTTTTCATGTTTAGAGAGGCTCAGCTTTTTCACACTTGCGTTTTCACTGAAATCAATATTACTAAAATCTACCCATACCACATTGGGATTAAGTACATTTTCGAAATAGTAAACCAGATTCTTATGATCGGAAACCGTTCTCCAACGAGTGGATGAAATGTTCGGCTCTGTCGGGGATGATATTCCAAAGGGAACAGAGCAATTCCTGATAACACTGAAGACACTTGGAACAGCCACCCTTATATCATCCGTTCTGGGTATTGCATTAATATAGTAAGATGCTCTTACAAACCTGTCTGCAGCTCTGTTTGTCCCGGGAAGCATAATTGTTCCGGGAATATCTCTCCAATAGGTATTGATGGCCAGTTGATCTGAGAAAATGGGGGAGTTTGTCATCGTTGTATAATCCCTGCCGTGGTGAATCACCAACTTCCCGTCAATATATTCAAAAATCGCATTGTCACCTGTTTTATCTGAAAGGGACAAATGCAGGGTGGTATATCTGTCTGTTCCGGGAATATTGGCAGACACAACGACAAATTCCTCTTTACGAAAAGCAGCAACTGCTTCCTCCACGGTGGCAAAATTGTCGAGTGCATACTGCAGCCACAATGATATCGCCAGGCCGGGTTGATCCTGATCTTTTTCAAATGGGGGGTAAACCGACTCAGTGAGCCACAATACATTACCCGCAAGACCTTTTTCATTCATGCCATCTGACGATGCAATATCCCAGGAGCTGGTAATAACGCTGCCATACTGAGATGTCCACCTCACCGACGAAGTTCCCACCTCTCCGTTGCGTTCCATGCCTCTCGGAAAAATCCAGAGGTTTGCAGGTATTTCATCTTTCCAATCCATGGAACGTGCCGTGATGATTGTTTCGTTAGGGCCCTGATAGACGACTCTTGTGCATGCATGGGTTTCAATGACAAAAACTGTCAACAAGCCAAAAGCCATGATAAGACTTGCAACTTTGTTTTTTGTGTTCATTTTTCCTCTATTAAATAAACCCTACTCGTTTGGCTTTTCGGTTACGCCCCGTTTGTATAAAGTAGTTTCCGGACTCTACTCTTTTTTAGCCTGACCGTTATCGTTTTGCGTGGTCATTTTGGGTACTCCCACTGTCAGTTGCATGAAAAACAACAGATACAACTGCATTTTCTGAAAGAAGTCCTAAAAACATTGAATAGCCAAAGCTATTGGACTTCGGTTTTATGTTTTTAAATTAACCACGCAAGTGAATACATTGTTCGAATTAACAGTAAGTTTGTCAAGGGGAAGTTTCGGGGTGTCACGATTTCCTGCTATCGGTAATGCCAATTCCAGTGCGCTGCTGCTGGCCAAAGAAGGGTTCCAGGTAGTAACCACGATCGGAATACCCGAAAGTCGTATCATTTTCAGCCAGATAGCAACCTGTCTGGCCTGCTCACCCAAAAGCAATACGGCTAACAAGGTCAACAAAAAAACCTACGATTTGAATTGCAGGCTATAAAAAAATGTCA
>SKTQ01000221.1 GCA_007122505.1 Bacteroidales bacterium
CCGGCATCGGCGAGCCGCTGGTCGTTGACAATGGTGATCTTGGCAGTGGCCGGCGACAAAAACAGGCTGAAATCTGCAGCCGGCTTGTAATCCATACCAATGGCACCCAGCAGGTAAGCCGGAGCCAGCAGGTCGCTGATCTTATCTTCATCATCCGGGTGGTTGTAACCAGGTGTCATTTGGGTTCTGAAGTTCAACAGTCCGGCATAGTACCATTGTTCTGACGCCTGCCTGCCAAGCTTGGACGTCAGATCAATCTTGTCGTCGGTTTTGACAAGGCTTTCATCGCCTTGTCTCATCAAACCATAACCCAGCTCAAAAGCATTGTTCCATACAAACGACCCTTTGCTGTAATCGGCATTCAGGGCTACCAGTAAATTGCCGGCCAAAGATCCCTGACCGCCCGCAGCCCAGTTGGTGAGTGACACCTGGGAGAAGCCCAAAGAGAAAAGCCCCCCTGTTTGCCATCCTTCAAGTTCCGTGTCCTGTTCCTCTAACAAATCTCCTTCTGCTTCCGTTGTCTGGGCAAAAAGTACAGTCGTTGACAGAAAAAAAGATATTCCAAACAATAGTAATGTGTTCTTCATAATTTAAAATTTGGTTAACAAAAAAAAATTGATGTAAATGTTCTTATTAGTTAAAACGGCTAATATAGCTTGCAAAAGTAAAACAATTTTTTATTAAAACCCAATTTCAAGAAAACAACGAATATGTGCAGGTAACTTGTAGGTAAGCAATGGGATTATTTTTATCTTTGTAAAGTAAATGCTTTTATGTTTTCATAAGATGGAAAAAAAATTATTTCAAATATTTGTATCATTTAGTATTATTCTCTTGTCCTGTTCAGCTTCTCCTGTGTATGCAAGCACAAGCGCTTCTGCTGATGCGGAACTGTCTGACATGATTTCTAAAGTTTTCCAGTTGGCAGAAACGGACCCTGATTCAGCACTCACTCTGAACAGCAAGGCATGGGAGCGGGCCCGTAAAGCAGATGATGATTCATCGCTATACATGATCAACTCCGCTTTTGCACAAATATATTCTGCAGCCGGAAACCATGAACTTGCTGTTGAATATTATCTAAAAAACCTCAGATTACTCGAATCTGATCATGAAGATATTCTGACATCCCAAATAAAAACCGGTCGGCTGTATAGTGTTTACAACAACCTGGGTATATCATTTTATATGCTTGATATGGTTGATAAAGCAATAGAATATTTTTATCGTGCGCTGGAAGTCTTTACGCAGGCCGAGAAATACCACCCTGGCTTATTAAACCAAATCAATAAAGCCAGTATATTGTTTAATATCGGTGGTGGTTATTTACGGATGGAGGACTGGGAAAACGCTGGTGCTATTTACGAAGAAATTGCTGAAATGAACAGAGAGCTCCAGGATAGCAGGATACATATCAATTATTTGAACAACAGGGGTATCTATTATCTGAATACCGGTGAAACAGACCTTGCGTTTGATTATTTTTACCAAGGATTGGACTTGGGCCGGGAAATGAATAATTATCTGATCATTGCAAGGATAAACAATAACATTGGAAATCATTATTATTTGGAGGGGAGTTTTGATATTGCAATGGCCTATTATACAGGGGCTTTGGATGCTGCAGCAAAGGCCGGAGAATGGAGGTCACAAAAAATTGCTTCCCACAAACTGAGCCATATTTATGAGCAGCTTGGTGATTTCCAAATGGCTTATGAACATTTGAAGCACTCCAACTTTATATCTGACAGCATTTTGCGGCCTGAAATGACCGAGTCAGCGGCCCGGATATCTGCTCAATATACTTTTGACAGAGATATTCGTATTAGCCGGCTCGAACAGGATGCATTATGGAAAGGTGAAAGGTGGCGCAGGATTTTGTTTATGCTCGTCTCCGTGGTCTTGTCTCTCCTGTTGGTAATTGCTATGATCACCGTTTTAAGTACCAGGCGCAAATCAAGGTTGGTAAGTCTTACATCAGATTATCATCGGTTGGAAGCAGAAAAGGCCAAAAAGGAAAAAGAGGCCTTTGCCCTTAAACTTGAAACACAGAACCGTCATTTGGCTGAGAAAGCTTTATGGATGGCCGAAAAATCACAACTGATTCAATCTACTGTGGACAACCTGGAAGCGGTAAGCAAAAACTTCGCGGATCAGTCTAAGCCGCATCTCAAGGAAATTATTCAACAATTGCAGACAGACTCAAAAGAAAACTTCTGGAATGAGTTTTCGCTGCGTTTTAGTGAAGTGCACAATGGCTTTTTTGCATCCTTGCAGGAAAAGTTTCCGGAACTTACCCCCTCCGAAAAAAAGCTTGCGGCCTTACTCCGATTGAACCTCAGCACCAAGGAAATCGCAGCCATTGTTCATCAATCGCCTGACAGCCTGAAGGTTGCGCGATCCCGTTTGCGAAAAAAACTTGGTTTAGAACCCAGCCAAAACCTGGTTGGGTTTTTAGAAAGCATATAGGGTGTTGCACATTGTCTGTTTACTTTTTGTTAACCTTTTTTCTAACCAAAGTCCCCATTGACTGAATTATCTTTGAAACGCATAAGAATCATCGAAAATATAGGTAAAAAATGATATTTTGATGGAATGCATAAAATCTTCATTCAATCTTTTTGACCAAAAGAGTTATGATCAATCCATAACGGGATCAAAATAAAGTCGAATACAGAAATATTTTTATATTTGTAACAACACACATTCACGGACTTTCATCTTTTTTGGATTCGAATTATGATTATTCCGTTTTGGTTGTTTTATTGGAGAAAAAATGAAAAGCTCAAATACAAAGCCTCAATCAGGAAAAACTGTGTCGAAAGAGGACAGCTCGATCCAGAACGCAGCAACCAGGCTTGAAAAAGAATTTGTGCAGCGTGAACGATCCATGGCGGCAAACCTCCTGGCTATGGAGCAGAACAATGCTTTCCTGATAGAATTGTTGAAGCGCATGCAGCAGTTGAACCTTAAGACCACCAATGCTTCCCTGCAATCAGAAATAATGGGGGTCATTGAATTGATACAATCACAAATAAACAACGAAAACCGGGACCGGTTCGAGACATTTTACAAGCATGCCAATAACAATTTTATTCAAGCACTTACCACCAAACACCCGGATCTGACGCCTTCAGAAAAAAGACTTTGCATGCTCTTGCAAATGAATCTCTCTACAAAGGAAATATCAGACATTACCTTGCAGAACTGCAAAGCCATTGAGATGGCCAGGCACCGGCTTCGTAAAAAATTCGAACTCGACCGTGAAGCGAACCTCCAGAGTTACCTCGCAACATTTAATGAATAGCTTGCCTTCTGCCTTTCTTGTTCGTCTCCAATTACCTGCTTTATTCTTGCGGCCTAAGCACTTGTTTTGAATTTTTTTCAAAATAACATAAATTTCAGAACTCCTAATCTGTCGCGGTTCTTGGTGTCGCATTTTTTGTGTCCTTTGTGCCACTTCGATAAACTCAGTGCAGCGCTTTGTGGCTGTTTTTTTTACCACAAAGGACACAAAGGTTACACAAAGGAAGTTCTTTTATGAATTCTTCGTGTATTCTTCGTGTCCTCCGTGTCTTAGTGGTAATTATTTTCACCGCAAAGACGCAAAAGACGCAAAGAAAAACACAAAGAATAAAGGTTTTATAAAACAGATTGACAAAGTAGGAGCTTATAAAACCCTTATATAAATCGCGATATTACCATTTTGCGACACAAGAGTTGTAGCGAATTGATATTCAGTGGTAGGATCAGGAGGTCTGAATTTAGAAACGTCAGACAGAAAAATTCTAACAATAGAGTTGCACTTTCCGGCCGTGTTTCCCTTTTTCTAAAAAATTGTTAAGTTGCTGAAAATGTTGTGCTTAGGGTTTTGTGTAGAGTTTTTGTAAATATATTATTTAAAATAAATGTTAAAAAAATATATTAAAATGCCTTATTTTCGCTGTTTATGAACCCCGCAAAGCAAGATAATCTTGCAAGCACACCCTAAATTTTTCCATGAAAACCTCTCAGACGAATAAGCACAAAGAAGGACAGATATGTATCAATAAAAGAATTGAAGAGATGCTATCCGTGCTGGAGGAGCGAAACAAGATGATTGCAGAAAACTACAGAAAAATCAGCATCACAGAAGAGGAACAGGCATCGGATTCAGACATAAAGGGTTCAAGCCAGCCTGCCTCACCATGTCTCCCATGAAAGCTAAAAATTTTTCACACAACCAAGATATAGAACTGACCGAAACAAAACCATACATTATGAAAAGAGAACTACACTCGCAGAAAAATCTACAAAAATATTATTTGGCCCTCATACTGACATTCTTGTTTTTTACCGGAATGTTGACAGATATGGGCGAGGCTTATGGACAAAACTGCTCAGTAAATGCAGGCGTACCGCAAACGGTTTGCGCGGATGAGCCATTGTTTTTATTTGGTAATGCATCAGGTGCTTATCCGGCAGGGGGTAGTACTGCTACCTGGTCACAGGTTGGTGGACCCAAGGTGACCATTGTGTCTCCCACTTTTCTAAATACAGAAATTACCAATACAGTAGCAGGAAACACCTACACCTTTAGGCTATCTGACAGGTGTGCAGACGGTTCGCTGGTTTTCCAGG